>DAHUXR010000051.1 GCA_027307045.1 Acidobacteriaceae bacterium | reverse complement strand
GAATGGCATTGCCTTTACTGACAACCTGCCGGCAGGATTAGTGGTTGCTTCGACGCCGAACCTGAGCAATACCTGCGGCGGAACGGCGACTGCGGTTGCCGGATCTTCATCAGTGAGCTTGAGCGGCGCAACACTGGCGCCGGCCGCAAGCTGCACAGTGTCAGTCGATGTGCAAGGCACGACAGCGGGCGTGAAAAACAATAGCGTCCAGGTAACATCAACCGAGGGCGGCACGGGAAATACTTCCAACGCTTCGATTACGGTAGTTGGTCCGCCAGTCATTATTAAGACGTTCGGCGCGGCCAGCATTCCGCTGAATGGCTCGACCAGCCTGAGCTTCACCATCCAGAACAACAACACGACCACGGCTCTGAGCGGCGTCGGCTTTAGTGACACGCTGCCGGCGGGGTTAATCATCTCAACGCCAAATGGGCAAACGGGCACATGCGGCGCTGGCACGATCACAGCCACGGCGGGAACAAACACGATCAGCCTGAGCGGCGGAACGATTGCCGCCAACTCTTCCTGCGCGTTCTCAGTGAATGTCACAGGCATTGCGGCAGGATTGCAGAACAATACGACGGGTAACGTGACTTCGACCGAAGGCGGCACGGGCGGAACAGCTTCAGCCTCGATCAATGTCGTGGCACCGCCTTCGATTGCCAAAGTCTTCAACCCAAGCAACATCGCGTTGAATGCGACGACATCGCTGACGTTCACCATCACGAATCCAGCGGCGAACGCAGTGGCGCTGACGGGAGTCGCATTTACGGATACGCTGCCGACAGGCCTAACGGTGGCCAACGCTTCCGCCACAGTTTGCGGCGGAACGCTGACGACCACAGCTCCGACAGGCATTGCCCTGACGGGCGCCACAATCGCCGTGAACAGCCAGTGCCAGTTCAGCGTGACCGTAACCGGCGCAGCGGCGGGCAGCTATACCAACACCACCGGCAACGTGACTTCAACCAATGGCGGAACCGGCAACACGGCTTCAGCCAATCTGACCGTGGCTACACCGCCAACCATCACCAAGGCCTTTAACCCAACCAGCATTCTGCTGGGT
The DNA here is from genome assembly GCA_027307045.1 of Acidobacteriaceae bacterium. Classification (GTDB taxonomy): domain Bacteria; phylum Acidobacteriota; class Terriglobia; order Terriglobales; family Acidobacteriaceae; genus Angelobacter. Next base: position 31,510 of record DAHUXR010000051.1, on the reverse strand, counting down.
GCAAACACCTCGCTGACCTTCACGCTCAATAACCCGAACACGTCGCTTGCGCTTACCGGCGTTGCGTTCACTGACACATTGCCGGCAGGATTGCAGGTTGCCACGCCAAACGGATTGGCTACTACTTGCAGCGGCACGGTAACAGCCGCCGCTGGATCGGGCTCAATCAGCTTGACGGGCGGAACTCTGGCTGCGAATGCGTCATGCACCATCAGCCTGAACGTCACGGGCATCGCAGCGGGAGTGCAGAACAACACGACGGGGCCAATTTCATCCACTGAGAGCGGGGCCGGCGCAACCAGCAATACGGCAAGTGTCACCGTGATCGGACCTCCAAGCATCGCAAAAGCGTTTGGCGCAGCCAGCATTCAGCTGAACGGCACCACTACGCTGAGCTTCACCATTACAAATCCGAATGCGACTGTGGCGCTGACCGGAGTAGGATTCGGGGATACCTTGCCCGCTGGCCTGACCGTCCCGGCCCCGAATGGCCTGACCGGGTCATGCGGTGCAGGCACAATTACAACTGGAACGGTCTCGGGCTTCTCCGTGGTCAACCTCTCCGGAGGCACAATTGCGGCAGGTGGCTCCTGCACATTCTCCGTGAATGTGGTTGGCACTACGGGCGGTCACAAAGTGAACACCACGGGCACGGTCACTTCAACCAATGCTGGTTCCGGTAATCAGGCCACTGCTTCGATTGACGTGTTTGCTCCAGATCTAGCCATCACCAAGACCCATAGTGGCACGTTTACACGCGGCCAGACTGGCGCTGTATGGACAATCACGGTCAGCAACGTTGGCTTTGGTCCCACTGTGGGCACAGTCACCGTGGTTGATACTCTGCCTGCGGTCACAAATCCTCCTGTTCCGACCGCCATCAGCGGCACTGGCTGGACCTGCACCCTGGCAACGCTTACCTGCACGCGGACAGATGCTCTGGCCTCGGGCAGCAGCTATCCGGCAATTAGCCTGACAGTGAATATTCCCAAGAATATTCAAAACACATTCACGAACAAGGCCGTGGTCTCCGGCGGCGGTGACGTGAATCCCAACAACAACACGGCGACGGATACAGTCACGCTGGGACCGCCGATTATAATGACGCCCCAATCAGGCAGCGTTACCGTAGTGCAAGGCGGCACCGCCGCTATGGCAATTAATGTGGATGCGCCCGACCCCACTTTGGGCGTGATCACGTTCAGCTGTAGCGGGCTGCCGGCCGCTTCCACGTGCAACTTCAATCCAGGTTCGATTGATCCTGCAGTCACGGCTGGCCCCACTGCCATGACGGTTTCAATCTTCACCACCAGAGGAACCGCATCTCTGTCGGCTCCGCCGCGGCCCGGCGCAGCCGCGCGTAATCCGCTGTACGCCATGCTTGCCTTTCCCGTGTTCGGCATCATGGTGGCAGGCTTCGGCGGACAACGCAGGAAACGGGTGAAGCTTCGACCGATGCTGATCATGCTCGGACTGGTGCTTTTGCTGGCGATAATCGGCTGCGGAGTAGCTCCACCAGCGCCGCGGCCGACACCGGGTACTCCGGCCGGAACTTCTGTAGTTACGATTACCGCAACCAGCGCTGGATTTACCGCTACAACCAGTTTCAATTTAGTCGTGCAATAGAATTAGTCGTGCAATAAAACGAGCGGGCAAGCTGGAACTGGGCTTGCCGGGGCCAAGCAATAAATACAGCAGTTTTTAAGAGACAGGAGATAATGCAGAATGGGATCACCCTATGTTGGCGAAATTCGGATGTTCGCTGGTAACTTCGCGCCCGCGGGCTGGGCGTTCTGCCAGGGACAAACACTTGCCATCTCCGATAATGACGTGCTCTTCAATTTGATAGGCACAACGTACGGCGGTGACGGACAGACAACTTTCAACCTTCCTAACCTGGCGAGCCGCGTCCCAGTCCATATGGGTACCGGCTCTGGGCAAAGCTATATCATCGGGCAATCTGCCGGCGTTGAGCAGGTCACGCTCACCACCACGCAGATTCCGGCGCATAGCCACCCGCCGCTTTGCAACTCCGGAGCGGGCGGGCAGGCGGGTCCTTCCGGCGGGGTCTGGGCGCAGCTAGCCACCAATCCACCCTACGCCAACGTTGCGCCCACGCTCGCCATGGGGGCCAATGCCATTGGATCGACCGGCGGGTCCCAGCCGCATGACAACATGGTGCCCTACCTGGCAATCAACTTCATTATTTCTTTGTTTGGGATCTTTCCGAGCCAAACGTAACGTTGCTGTAGGTTGTCTGGCGGCCAGGGACTGCGGTCCCGGCAAAACGTCAAGGAGAGAAAATGTCCACACCGTTTCTGTCTGAAATCAAGATTGTGAGCTTCAATTTTGCTCCCAAAGGCTGGGCGCTGTGCAACGGCCAGTTGCTGCCCATCAACCAGAACCAGGCCTTGTTCTCGCTTCTGGGCACCACCTACGGAGGAGATGGGCGGGTAAATTTCGCCCTGCCTAACCTTCAGGGTCGCGTCCCAAACCACTTTGGCAGCAGCTTCACGCTCGGAGAACAGGGGGGAGAAACCGCACACACGCTTAACATTAGCGAACTTCCCTCACATACCCATACGCCCACGGGCAATGACACCGATCCGCCCACTGCTTCCGGCGCCGGTGGCAACCTGTGGGGCCATGTGACTGGATATTATGCCGCTTCCTCCAACGCCGCCATGAATCCGGCGGGCGTCGGCAACACCGGAGGCAGCCAGCCGCATGAGAACATGTCGCCTTATCTGGTGCTCAACTTCATCATTGCCCTTCAGGGGATCTTCCCCTCGCAGAACTAAAGGAGAAGCATTAGCCATGTCAGACCAGTTTGTAGCTGAGATCAGGATTTTCCCTTTTAACTTTGCTCCCAAGGGCTGGGCGTTCTGCAATGGTCAGCTCCTGCCTATCAGCCAGAACACCGCCCTGTTCTCGCTTCTGGGTACAACCTACGGAGGCGATGGCAAGAGCACCTTTGCCCTGCCAAACATGCAGGACAACACGCCAATGCAGCAAGGCCAGGGCCCCGGCCTGAGTCTGCGTGACCTGGGCGAGCAAGGCGGAGAGCAGAGCGTAACTCTCCTCCAGACCGAAATGCCCGCGCACAATCATCCCGCCCTCGCGGCAGCCGGAGGCGGCCAAGGCAGTCCGGCAAGTAATGCCTGGGCCTCTGGCCTGAAAACCGGCCCCTCGCTCTACTCACCCCCAGGCGCCAACAACAAGGACGTGCAGATGAACCCGCTGGCCCTCTCGATAGCCGGCGGCAACCTGCCCCACAACAACATGATGCCGTACCTCACGCTAAACTTCTGCATTGCGTTGCAGGGGATCTTCCCGCCACGCACCTAACCATTGCTGTTCTATTGGGGCTCCAGGCTGGTTATCCTGGGGCCCTTTCTTTCTGCGATTTCATTTTGCGCTAATATTCTCCCATGCCGGACCCACAGACAGGATCCTCTCTTCCGAGCAGCGCCGCCGCTATTGAAGCTACCCAACATTGGCGCGTGCTTGAAGAGAATGTTCCACTGTCCCATTCTGTAATTTGGGACTTACAGCGCGACTTCTACGCGCAGCGCGGACTGAAGGCATGGAATGAGGACCTGGTTCCCAGCTATATCACCAACAATCCGTTCATTGCGGAAATCTTCGCAGGAATCGTGACGGTGTTTGTGCAGGATTGCATGTCTTCCCCGCAGCGCGGCGATCAGTCAGTTTCGCCGGAGAAGCCTCTGCGCATTTTGGAACTCGGCGCTGGCACCGGTAAATTTTCATACCTCTTCCTGCGCAAGCTGGCTCCCTTATTAAAGGGACATAACATACCTTTGCAACTTGTGCGCTACTGCATGACCGATACTTCTGAAAGACTCATCGCAGAGTGGCGAACAAATGCTTATCTGCAGGAGTTTGTTAGCAGCGGCGTGCTCGATTTTGCAGTCTTCCAGGCCGGACAGGAACATCGGCAGGAAACAAGAGGCCCGCTCGTCGTCATCGCCAATTATGTTTTCGATAGCCTGCCCCAGGATGCATTTGCAGTCCAGAGCGGCGAAATCCATGAATTCCTGGTGACCACTTCAGCGGCGGTGGATGGCCAGATCCAGTCTTTTAAAGATTTGCGGTTTTCTTACCAGCGCTCCGCCGTCGCGACGCAGCGCTATGCTGACAACGTATGGAACGGCATCCTTGAGCAATATCGCACTCGGCTTTCGACTGCGACGGTGACTTTTCCGGCCAGCGCGCTCCAGACTTTGCACCAGCTTGGCGCTTCGAGCGATGGCAGAATGCTTGTTCTCGCCGCCGATAAAGGAATCACGCATGAACAGGACCTTGCGCTGGCGGCGCCCGAGCCCTCTTTGGACTTTCACGCCGGCGGCCGATGCTTCTCGCAGGTCGTCAATTTTGATGCCATCGGCAAATATTTTCACGCGCAGGGTGGCAAGGCCCTTTTGCCGTCCAAGCACTTTACCAGCCTGAATTTGTGCGCGTTCATCCAGTGCAATCCAGGCGACGAATTCACCGCCACGCAACAGGCCTATCAGGAAGCATTGACGACATTCGGACCAGATGACCTGTTTGCCCTCATGAGCTGGTTGAATGCTCATCTCGACGAGATTTCGCTTTCACAGGCCTTGCCATTATTGCGTCTTACGCGCTGGGACCCCGTTATGCTGGTGCGCTTGTTCCCGGTCATCGCCCGGCAGGCAAGAAATGCGGTTCCGGAGCGCAGCGATTTGCGGGACGCGGTGCTGAGCACATGGGAGAACCATTATCCGCTGACCCACGATGACAACGTTTTGGCGTTTTACTGTGGCGTGGTCCTGCTCGAACTCCGGTTCTTCTCTGAAGCGTATTCAATGTTCAGGAAATCACGGCAGCTATTCGGGCCTTCAGCCACCACCAGTTACAATCTGGGCCTGTGCTGCCTGGGATTAGGCAGTTCTCGCGAGGCGCTGGAACTGATGCGCGAAGCATGCAGTCTTGATCCCAGCTTTGAACCCGCCCAACAAAGCCGTTGGAAACTGGAAGATCAAGTCAGAACAGGTGAAGTGGAGCTCTTATGAATCTTCCGTCCATACCTTTTAGCGCGATACCTTATTTACCCGCATGAAGCCACAATTGCGCACGTCACTACCAGAAGACCGTGATTTCCTTTTCCGGCTGTACGCCAGTACTCGAGTGGAAGAAATCCGCGGTTTTGGTTGGGGTGCTGTTCAGCAGGAAGCTTTCTTCCGCATGCAGTTCAATGCGCAACAACAGTGGTATCAAACCACGTATTCCGCCGCCGAAAACCAAATCATTGAAAAAGACCACGAGCCAATTGGCCGCATCATCGTGCAGCGTAATGCCGGCGCATGGCACCTGCTCGACATTTCCTTGCTGCCCGAGCATCGCGGCCAGGGAATTGGCGGCGAGTTGATTCGCGCTCTGATCAAGGACTGCGGGGCGGCCCGTGCAATTCTGCATTTGCAGGTAGTCAACACCAACCCGGCACAGCGGCTGTATACACGCCTGGGATTCATCAAAACCGGTCAAGACCAGATTTACACACAGATGGAGCTTCGTCCGCAAACAACGGACCCAGCCTGACTTCAAGTTCCGTGGAACTCGGGAATTAGCCGCGCTTGCGGCGCGTCTCAGCTCATGTCCTTTGTCATCCAGGGCCTTCGGCCCGCGCAAGCTTATGAAAATCGGTTTTTCGACCTTGTGGTTCCCGATCCGCGCTCATCCGCGTAAATCTGCGGCAAATCGCTCCTCTCCTCTGCCGTTCTCCGTGCCTCCGTGGTGGATTTTTTTAGGTTGACATGCCTATCGCACGATTGCATAATTATACATAGAATTGCATAATTATTCGTATGACGAAATTGGCCAGACAGCAATTGATTGTCGAGCTCGTGCATGAAGGCCCGCTGCCCAACCAGCAGGAGCTGGTGAAAGTGCTTGCCCGCAGGGGATTCCCCGTGACGCAGGCCACGCTTTCGCGCGACATCAATGAGCTGCGGCTGGTGCGGACCGCGGAAGGCTACACGCTTCCCAATGGCGATGCCGGCCCTGATCCCACCCCCGCGGTTTCCCGTGTGGTTCGGGAGTTCGTGGTGGAAGTGCGGCGCGCGCAAAATCTGCTGGTGATCAAGACCGTCTCCGGTGCCGCCCAGCCGGTGGCCTTGGGCGTGGATTCTGAAGGTTGGGATGAAGTTGTAGGCACCGTCGCCGGCGACGACACTGTTCTGATCATCACGCCCGACAATAAAAGTGCCAAAAAGTTACAGACCCGCCTTGAGGACATGCGCGCCTGATGCCGCAAACAATCCAGCCCGCGGTTGTTGGCGCAACCGGCTATGCCGGTTTTGAATTGGCGCGTCTTCTCACCCGCCATCCCTATGCCAAAAAACCCGTGCTCTTCACCCGCAAGGGCGAGGCCGGCACAACGGCCAAGCTCGATGAACTCTATCCCCACGTCAGCGGCAATGGCGGATATCCGCTTGAACCGTTTTGCTGGGAGACTCTCAAGGCGAAAGGCGTAAAGGTGCTTTTTCTGGCCACGCCGCATGAGGTTTCACGCGAGTGGGTTCCAGAGGCGGTTAAGCAGGGTGTGCATGTGATCGACCTGAGCGGCGCGTGGCGGCTGGAAACGCCTGAATATCGCGCGATCTACGATTTCAAAGATGAGAATCCAGAGGCCGCGGCTAAGCTCATGGCACAGGCCGTTTACGGTATTCCTGAGCTGCATCGCAGCGAGTTAAAGGAAGCTTCGCTGGTGGCGAATGCCGGCTGTTATGCCACATCGATCATCCTGGCGCTGGCGCCGCTAGTCCGCGCAGGACTGGTTGACCTGAATCACGGCGTGGTTTGCGATTCCAAGTCCGGCGTGTCCGGCGCGGGCAAACAACCCACGCAGAAAACTCATTTCGTTGAAGTGGCGGAGAACCTTTCCGCCTATTCGGTATTCAATCATCGGCACACCGGAGAAATTCTGGAGCAACTTGGCATATTGCCGGAACAGCTCATCTTCACGCCGCATCTGCTGCCGATCCCGCGCGGGATCCTGTCGACGATTTACGTGCGCCTGAATTCGGTCATGTCTGGTGACGCCATTGAAAGCTGCATGCGCAAGTTTTATGCCGACTCGACTTTTGTGCGCATCTTCCCTGCCGGCAAGTTGCCGCAGATTCAATATTCACTGCACACCAATTACTGCGATGTTGGTTTCACGCTGGCCCCGGACGGCAAGCGCCTGGTCGTCGTTTCCTGTCTCGATAACCTGGTAAAAGGCGCAGCAGGACAAGCGGTACAGAACATGAATGTGATGTTTGGCTGGAATGAAGAGGAGGGCCTGAGATGAAGATTGTGGTCAAGCTCGGCGGCGCCACTCTGGAAGATGCCGCGCTGCTGCAACGAGCGGTGCTGGCGGTGAAACAACTTGCCGCGGAGCACCAGGTCGCCGTGGTCCATGGCGGCGGTGCTGCACTCACGCGCATGCTGGCCCAGATGGGCAAGCAGAGCGAATTCATTGACGGCCTGCGCGTGACCGACGCCGAAACTCGCGACTTCGCCGTGATGGTCCTTGCCGGGCACATGAATAAAAAGCTCGTCGCGGCGCTGGGCAGCGTGGGGCAAGCGGCTATGGGACTCTGCGGCGGCGACGGGCATGCATTCCGCGCGCGCAAGAAGATGACCAATGGTCATGATCTGGGATTTGTCGGCGAGATATGCTCGGTCGACCCGCGCTGGATTGAAACGATCTGGCAGCAGGGCTGCATTCCCGTAATCTCAAGCGTTGCCCTTGGCAGCGACGGCCAGTATTACAACATCAATGCTGACCAGATGGCTTCCGCTTGCGCGGTGGCCTGCCATGCGAATGCATTGATTTTTCTCACCGATGTTCAGGGCGTGAAAGATGCGGATGGACTGGTGATTCGCTGGCTCGATCTTGGCACAGCCGCAGCCTTGACGCAGAAATCCGTCATCGTCGGCGGCATGTTGCCCAAACTGCAGGCGTGCAAGGACGCGCTGCTGCACGGCGTGAATCGCGTGCGTATATTGCCCGCGGCAGAAGTGGAAGCGCTGCCGGAATTTTATTTCACAAAGATTGAATCAGGGACGGAGGTGCTGGTCGCGTGAACCTGGAGCAGGTAAGCAAACTGGAATCTAAACTGCTGGTCTCGACCTACGACCGCTATCCCGTCCTGCTGCATAAAGGCAGCGGTGTCCACTTGTATGACAACAAAGGTCGCAAATACCTTGATCTGCTCAGCGGCATTGGCGTGAATGCGTTGGGCTACGCGCATCCGGCGCTGACCAAGACGATCGCGAAGCAGGCGAAGCTGCTTGTGCACACTTCCAACCTCTTCTATCACGAGTATCAGGGGCGGCTGGCTGCCGCGCTGACCAAGATCTCTGGCATGGACCGCGCATTTTTTACTAACAGCGGCACGGAAGCCTGGGAAGGTGCGCTGAAACTTGCGCGCGCTTACGCCAAGGCTAATTGCGGCGAAGGGAAAGAACCGAAGTGGCGCATTCTGGCCCTGGAACATGCTTTCCACGGACGGACGTTTGGCGCTCTGGCCACTACGCACAAAGAAAAATATCGCGCGCCATTTGCGCCGGTTGTCCCGGGTGTGGAGTTTGTCCGCTTCAATGACGTGACCGATCTGGAAAGCAAATTTGATTCAACCGTCTGCGCCATCGGGTTTGAATTTGTGCAGGGAGAAGGCGGCATTCGTCCTGTAAGCCAGCAATTTGCCGATGTCGCGCACAAGTTGGCGCGCAAGCATAACGCGCTGCTGATCGCGGACGAAATCCAGAGCGGCATGGGACGCACCGGCCGGTGGTTTGCCTACCAGAATTACGGCATCCAGCCTGACCTGGTAACAGTGGCCAAGCCGATTGCTGGCGGCCTGCCGCTGGGCGCGCTGCTGGCGACGGAAAAAGTCTCTGCATGCATTCACCCCGGCATGCACGGGACAACTTTCGGCGGAGGTCCGCTGGCCTGCGCCGTGGCATTGCAGCTAATCAAGGTCCTGGAAAAAGAAAAAATGCTCAAGCACATCCAGAAGGTCGGTGATTACTTCATGGACCAACTGCAAAAGCTGAAGAAAAAACACGGCAACATTGTTGCCGTACGCGGCCAGGGGCTAATGATTGGCATGGAGCTTGACTCCGCGGAGGCTGCCAAGCAGGTTTTTCAACAAATGCTGAAGCGCGGCACTATCGTGAATCGGACAGATGAAACCGTCATACGGTTCCTGCCGCCCTTCATCATCAAGAAACAACACATCGACACAGCCGTACAGCAACTCGATCAGGTATTGGCACAAAACACAAAGACAGCGGCAATCGCCGGGAGGAACAAATAAATGATGCCAGCCAGGATGTACGACCTCACAGCCATGAAAGCGCCAGTGGAGCAACCCGCGCTCTGCCGCGATCTGGTGTCTTGCCAGGACTTTTCTCCGGAAGAAACAAAGTCAATGTTTGAGCTGACGCACATCATCAAGCACCGCCCTGCCGACTTTCGCGGAGCGCTGGCAGGCAAGCAGCTTGTGCTGTTCTTTGAAAAAGCCTCCCTGCGCACACGCCTGACGTTTGAAGCCGGCATGGCCAGCCTGGGCGGCACGTCCCTCTTCATGGACCAGACACGCTCCCTGCTGGGAGAGCGCGAGCCGGTGTGTGACATCGCGCGCAACGTGGAGCGTTGGGTGGATGCGGTGGTGCTCCGCACTTTTGAACATAAGACCATCGTGGAGATGGCGCGGCACACCTGCATTCCTGTCGTCAACGCGCTAAGCGATTTGGAGCATCCTTGCCAGGCATTTGCTGACTTTTTCACATTGGAAGAAAAGTTTGGCGACTTGAGCAAAGTGCATCTCGCGTATGTGGGCGACGGCAACAATGTGGCACATTCGCTCATGCTGGCAGCGGCGGCGCTGGGCACAAGTATTTCCGTGGCAACGCCGAAAGGTTATGAGCCCCTGCCTGAAGTGACTGCAGCCGCAAAAAAGATTGGCCGCGGTACGGGAGCGATCATCGACATTACAAATGACGCCGTGAAAGCAGTCACCGGCGCCAACGCGATTTATACAGACGTATGGGCCAGCATGGGACAGGAAAAAGAAGCGGCCGAGCGGGCAAAGATCTTCGCCCCTTACCAGGTGAATGAAGAGTTGTTCTCCCACGCCGCACCGCATGCCGTGTTTATGCATTGCCTGCCCGCCCATCGCGGAGAAGAAGTTACTGCGGGCGTGATCGATTCACCACGGTCCATTGTGTTTGATCAGGCGGAAAATCGTATGCACATACAGAAAGCGATTTTACTTTTACTGCTGGGCAGCGGCATGCGCACTTCGCCCACAAGGAGCAATCATGCGTGAGAAGGTTAAGGCGCAAGGAGGCGTGAGCGATCCCGCACAGCGGGGTGAGCGGGAGACTCCTGCCGAAATCCTGAGCGGAGCGCCGCCAGGCGCGCAGTCGAAGGATCAATTGTGACGATAACCAAAAGATTTTTATGAGGAGCAATCATGCGTGAGAAAGTAGTGCTGGCATATTCCGGGGGCCTAGATACTTCGATCATTATTCCCTGGCTCAAGGAAAACTATAACTGCGACGTGATCGCAATGATTGCCGACGTGGGCCAGGGCGAGGACATTGATGCCGTGGTGGAGAAGGCCCATAAGACCGGCGCAGCCAAAGTGATCGTGAAAGACCTCCGCGATGAATTCCTGCGCGACTACGTCTTCCCTGCCCTGCGCGCCGGCGCCGAGTACGAGCATAAGTATCTTTTGGGAACATCGCTGGCACGGCCAGTAATCGCCAAGCACCAGGTGGAAGTGGCGCTAAAAGAGAATGCCACCGCCTTGGCGCATGGCTGCACCGGCAAGGGCAATGACCAGGTCCGGTTTGAACATGCATTCCAGGCGCTGGCGCCAGACTTGAAAGTAATTGCGCCGTGGCGCGAATGGACATTGAAATCGCGCGAGGACTGCCTGGACTATGCGGAGGCGCGCGGCATTTCCGTGACGGCGAGCCGCGAGAAGATTCACAGCCGCGATCGCAATATATGGCACCTGAGCCACGAAGGCGGTGAACTGGAAGATCCGGCCAATGCGCCGTTTGAATCCACATGGCAGCTCACGCGCTCGCCGCAGGAGGCTCCGGACCGCGAAGAGACAGTCACCATCGGCTTTGAAGCGGGAACGCCGATCAGCGTGAACGGGCTAAGGCTTGAACCATTGCCGCTGGTGGAACTGCTAAACGAAATTGGCGGACGCAATGCCATTGGTCGCATTGATCTGGTGGAAAACCGGTTCGTCGGCATCAAGTCACGCGGATGCTATGAGACTCCCGGCGGGACGTTGCTGCTGACGGCGCATCGTGAACTGGAAGCGCTCTGCCTGGAGCGCGACCTCATGCATTACAAACAGCTGATGGCGCTTAAGTACGCGGAGATCGTCTATTACGGACTATGGTTCACGCCGCTCCGCGAAGCGCTGGATGCTTTCGTCGAAGAGACACAGAAAGAGGTCAGCGGCACGGTCACGCTAAAACTCTACAAAGGCAACGTCACCATCGGCGGACGCGAGTCAGAGTACTCGCTCTATCGCACCGATCTCTCGTCGTTCACCATGAGCGAGAGCTATGACCAGAAGGATGCAGAAGGGTTCATACGCATCCTGGGCCTTCCGGCGCGCTCGCGGGCGCGGCTCAGACAGAAACAGGCCCCCCAAGACGCGCGGGTTTCCCGTGTTGGAGCGGAGGAGATCACGAAGTGAAGATGTGGTCAGGCCGGTTCCGGCAGCCGCTGGACCCACATTTCGAAGAGTGGCAGCGGTCGTTTCCGTTCGACCAGAAGCTGCTGCGCTACGAACTGGCGGCCAGCCGCGCCCACGCGCAGGCGCTCAAAGCCGCAGGCATTGTTACGCCCGCGGAATTCGGACTGATTGCCACGGCACTGGAAGAGATTGGCAAGACCAGTGAACAGCAGGCCGGCTATTTCGATGACCCTGAGGCTGAAGACGTGCATCACTTCGTGGAAAAAAAGCTGGTAGCGCTCATCGGCGAGACCGGCAAGAAGCTGCATAGCGGCCGCAGCCGCAATGAGCAAATCGCAACCGACCTGCGCTTATTCGTGCGGGTTTCGGTGGACAACCTGCGCACCCTGCTGGGCGATCTGCTGGAAGCTCTGCTGGATCGTGCGGGCGAGGTCAAAACTCTAGTTATGCCAGCTTACACGCATTTGCAGCGTGCAGAGCCGGTGCTGACGGCCCATTGGCTGCTGGCTTATTTTGAAATGCTCTTCCGTGATGGCGAGCGCCTGCTGGAATGCCGCGAGCGGGCAAACGAATGCCCGCTGGGCTCGGGCGCCGTTACCGGGGCGACGCTGCCGCTCGATCGTGAACTGGTAAGTCGAGCGCTGGGGTTCGCGCGCCCAACGGCCAATAGCATGGACGCAACCAGCGATCGAGATTTCGCCGTGGAGTTGGTCAACTCGCTTTCTCTATTGGGCATTCATCTCAGCCGCTGGGCAGAGGAGTTCATTCTTTTTGCCACGCAGGAATATGCGTTCATTACACTGCCTGAGCCTTACTCGACCGGCAGCAGCGCCATGCCGCAGAAACAGAATCCGGATGCGCTGGAGCTGATTCGTGGCAAATCGGCGCGGATCATCGGCAATCAGATGGCGCTGCTTACGGCGATCAAAGGCCTGCCGCTTGCCTATAACAAAGACCTGCAGGAGACGCAGGAGCCGCTGTTTGAATCGGTGGCAACCGCCGGACATTGTCTGAAAGTTGCCGCCGGATTCATGCGCCAGGTGAAGTTCAACCAGGACCGCATGAAAGCAGCCTGCGAGACCGGATTCATGAACGCCATGGCTGCTGCTACGTATCTGGCCAGGCGCGGCGTGCCGTTCCGGCAGGCGCATGAGATCGTAGCCAAAGCCGTGCAGAAGTGCGTGGTGCAGGACTGCGAACTTGAGCAGCTCACGCTCGAGGAGTTGCGTGAATTCAGTCCCGCATTCGACGCCGACGTTTACGAGCATCTCACGGTGGAAAACGTTCTGGCCTGCCATGATGTTCCGGGCGGAACAGCGGCGCATCGGGTGCAGCAGGCGCTTAAAGCGGCCCGGGAAAAACTGGCTACCATGCAGGAGGCCCATGGTACGCACGCGTAACGCGATCCTGCCGGATGTGGAGCAAATCCACGCGATCATCCGCGCGTATTCCGGCAACGGCATGCTACTGCCTCGAACGCTGGCTGAATTACGGGAGAACGTGCGGGACTTTGTTGTGGCAGAAGAAGACGGCAAGATTGTGGGCTGCGGCGCGTTGCATCTTTACGGAATGCATCTGGCGGAAATTCGTTCCATCGCGGTAACGCCTTCCACGAAGGGCCTGGGCGCCGGACGCAAGCTGGTGGAAGCTCTGCTCCAAGAGGCTGGGCGGCATGAGGTCACTTGCGTCTGTCTATTCACGCGAATCCCGGAATTCTTTGCCCATATGGGATTCAGCCTGGCTAAACGCGACGATCTGCCGGACAAGATTTACAAAGACTGTGTGCACTGTCCGGCGTTCAACGCCTGCGACGAGATCGCCATGTATCGCGGCGAGATTCCCAAACACAGCGGAGTGCGCGACTTGCAGATACCAAAGCCGCTGGTTAAGCTGACCGTGTGATCACAAATCCGCCACAGGGATTTCTTTTTTCCGCCTGTACAGCTGGCATTAAAGCCAGCGGCAAGCCCGATCTGGCGCTGGCGCTGGCTCCTGACGGCGCTTCCGCGGCCGCCATGTTCACGCGCAATCAGATCGTCGCGGCGCCTGTAACGGTGGGACGCGAGCATCTGCGCCGCGCACAAGGGCAGATGAGGGCGCTGATAGTGAACGCCGGAAACGCCAACTGCGCCACAGGCAAGCAAGGACTGAAAGCCGCCAACAGCGTATGCGTTGGAGTTGCAAAGCAGCTCCAGGTTAGTCCGCATCGCGTGTTTCCGTCTTCAACGGGGATCATCGGCGTGCAGCTGCCGCTGGAAAAGATCCATACCGCGATTCCGTCGCTGATCAGTACCGCATCCCCCGCCCCAGACGCGTTCGATCAGTTCGCCAACGCTATCCTTACCACCGACACTCACAAAAAAATAGCGTCACAATCCATAATCTTCAATCAAACCCGGGTGGTCCTGGCGGGAGTGGCAAAGGGCGCGGGTATGATCCATCCCAATATGGCGACCATGCTGGTTTACTTATTTACCGATCTGGCGGCGAACCCACGCGAGTTGCAAACCTGCCTGAAAGAAGCTGCGGACCACAGCTTCAATAACATTTCCATCGATGGTGACACCTCGACGAACGACACAGCGCTGCTGCTGGCCAGCGGCAAGAGCGGCGTACAGTTCAAGTCGGTGCGAAATGAATTTCAGGCGGCATTGACGAAAGTTTGCCGGTCGCTGGCTGGGCAAATCGTGGCCGACGGCGAGGGCGTCAAACACGTGGTGCGCCTGAATATCCAGCAGGCGCGCTCCCGGAGCGAGGCGCGGCAGATCGGGCGCGCTATCGCCAATTCACCGCTGGTAAAGACCGCCTGGGCCGGCGCTGATCCAAATTGGGGAAGAATCCTGTCTGCAATCGGCTATTCGGGAGTAAAGATCAACCCAGAGCGGATCAATATCTATCTGGGGGAACAGCAGATTTGCAGACACGGCGCCGCATGCCCTTTCGACCATGATCGCGCGCATGCATATATGTCTGAGCCTGTATATGAAATCCTCATTGCGCTGGGCGCTGGGAGCGCCACGCTGGAGTTCCTTTCCTGCGATCTCACGGCGGAATATGTGCGCATCAATGCGGATTACAGTACATAAGCATTCGGCAAACTAGACAGGTCTCACGCGAATTCCAAGACATTCGTTGATTCCCCGTCGCCTCTGCTCGTGTCGCGTGTGGCGGGAGGCCGGCCAATTACGAATGAGCCCTCGTTAAACTGGAAACTAACCCTCGACGACATAAAATGGATTTCCGCAATCGAATGGCGACGGATATACAATTTCCGCATGGTCACCACTCCAATCGAAACCGCTCCCTATTCTGAAGCGGCGCGGCGTATGCTCCGGCCGGAAGACTGCGCGCTTGCTGTGATCGACATTCAGGAAAAACTGCTGACACAAATCTTTGAGAAAGAACGCGTGCTTCGCAATGCGCAATTGCTCATCCGCATGGCGGACATTCTGTCTCTGCCCATCGTGGTGAGCACGCAATATGAAAAAGGACTGGGCAAGACGGTGGAAGAGATCAGTTCGATGCTCCCGGAAACCAGGCCCATGGACAAGCTGGAGTTTGGCTGTTTCGGCAACAGCGAATACTGTTCGGCCATTGGCAAGCTGGCAAACCGTACCACGCTGCTTCTATGCGGAATTGAATCGCACATCTGCGTCACGCAGACGGCGCTTGGAGCCTTAAACCAGGGGTTGAACGTTCACGTTGCCGCCGACGCCGTAAGCTCCCGCACAGAACTCAACTGGAAGCTGGGACTGAATCGCATGCAGGCCGCCGGCGCGGCGCTGTCGTCGACGGAGATGATGATCTACGAACTACTGGGCAAGTCCGGCACTCCAGCGTTCAAGGAAATGTTGAAACACTTGAAATAGCAATTTAAGAAATTTGGACTGGTTTCCACTCAAATTCGACTGCACGGTCTGATGGTCCAAGCGAATACATTCCATCAGCTCTGAGGATGAGCACCGTATGAGCACGGCGATCATGAAATAACCATTGTTCGCTTTCGTTATCGTAAGGATGCGTTTCCAACCTTCCGCCCAGGTCAAATTCAAAAACGCTGCGCATCGGTTCTGGATTTAAAATGAATCGCGTCAACTTTTGACCATCCAGAAAATCGGCCGCCGTTCGAATCGAGCGAGCAACCGTACTCTTTCCGACCAGATTGCCGCTTGATGTCACCTCCCAATTGCAGCATTTGATCCAAAGATGCCAATCACCATGAATAAACACGTGGCGACGTGCCAGGTCCCTCTTCACTCTCTCTGAAACATTCCCTTTGGCGACAATCGGTTCCCTGACTTCCAGATGTGGATCACCAAATTCGAGCGTGAGAAACGATCCCCAGCCTGGCGAAACGCGCCACGCGGGCAGGCCATATATCTTCCCGAAAGCTTTTTCAAAGATGGGATCGATTTGCATGTCAGGCCAGGGATCAGCCCGCTTCCTCTTCGCTCTCATCCGCCGTCCGTTGGCCGATCACTCGCGTTTCTCCGCCCGTGATCTCCAGGCTGATAGGCGCTTCGCCGGAAAACTTTTCCACCAGCTCCGCCAGCCTCTGTGAGTGCGTCACTACCCAGAGCTGGGAATATTTCGCGGCATTCACCAACTGCTTTGCCAGCGGTTCCAGCAAATCAGGATGCAGGCTGGTCTCCGGCTCATTGAGCGCCAGCAATGACGGCGGGTGAGGACTCAACAACGCGGCCAGCAAACACAGATAGCGTAGCGTTCCGTCAGAAAGTTCGCGCGCGCGCAGTGGACGCCGCAGTCCTGGCATGCGCAGCAGCACCGCAAACATTCCATTGTCTTCGTCATGTTCGATCTCAAGTGACGCACCGGGAAATGCCTGCCGGATTGCCTCATGCAAATCCTGTGACTGCCCTACTTCATTGATGGTCTGGAGCGCCGCGGCGAGATCGCGGCCGTCATGCGCCAGCACAGGGGTGCGCACGCCTACCTGCGGATGCCGCAAAGGAGATTCCGCGTCCGTGCGGAAGTGATGATAAAAGCGCCAGCGGCTCATCTCCGTTCGCAGCGAAGAAAGCTCAGGATAAAGATGCGGCTCGCGCAACTGCGAAAGCACTGACTCCGTGGGCAGCAGTTCGCCGGAATAATCTGCAAGGCGCTCGTCGTTATCCAGAATCCACGCGCCTTTGGGCGAGCGCTCAAAGAACGTGACTTTCAGCCCGTGAGGCGCGTCCATCCAAACGCGCTCTTCCTTCACTTCGGGGTCGAGCGAGAAAGCAGATTTCTCTCCTGAACTCTGCTTGGGCAAGCCGCAGATCAGCTCGTAAGAAAACGTGTCTGTCTTGATGCCCAGCGACATGCGCACGCCTTCCATGCGGATCGTCCCCATGGACCGGCTTTTGCGCGCGCCGGCCCACAACACCGACGGCATGCCGCCCTCTTCCGCGATCACCTGGGCAAAGCCTCCAGCGGCCGCCTTGGCCAGCAAAAAAACGGAGTTATAAAGGTTGGTCTTGCCGGTAGCGTTGGCGCCGGTCAGCACGTTGATCTGGCTCAGGTGCAGGCGCAGACTGCGTACAGAGCGGTATCCGGTTACATGAATTTCACGTATGGCCACGGATGCATATTAAATGAAACGCGGCGCATCGTGGCAAAGTCTGGCAGGAAAAGGTCGAGGTTTTCCACAGTTTCTTGCCTTTTCTGCCAGAACGCTATTCATAGCGAAGCGCCACGTTGGGGTCCACCTTGGTAGCGCGGCGCGCCGGAAGATAGGCAGCCAGCAGAGCGACAACAAGAAGCAACATCGCCACGACCGCAAAGGTTAAAGGATCAGCCGCCCCGACCTCATACAACATCGATTGCAAGGAGCGCATAAGGATGAACGACCCGACCAGGCCAAGCGCTACGCCGATTCCAGTAGTAATTGCGGCCTGTCCCAGGACGAGACGCATCACATTGGCGGCGGTTGCGCCCAGAGCCAGGCGAACTCCCATCTCGCGGGTCCGGCGGGCCACCGAATACGCAAGCACGCCATAAATCCCTGCGATCGCCAGGAGCAAGGCCGTTCCGGCAAAGATGCCGAACAGCACGAGATTGAAACGACGTCCGCTGGTGGAAGCTGCAAAGATCGTGGTGAAGCTGGTGGTGCTGGGTGGGACGTCGGGATCGAGCTCGCGCACAATTTTTCCGGCTGACGCAATCAGTGACGCCGGATCACCCGCCGTCCGCACCACGGCGCTGAAATGGTAAGTGGCCTGCGGACGCTGGCGATAGTTCACGTAAACTGTCGGGCGCGGCGGCTTTTCCAGACTGCGCTCGCGAACGTCGCCGACGACTCCGATAATCGTGAGCAGTCGCAAGTCGCCATCCATGTTACCGAATTCGATGGTGTGGCCAGTGGGATCTTCATTGGGCCATTTTTGCCGCGCCAGTGACTCGCTGATCAGCGCGACATGGGGAGCGTCCATGGTGTCGCGGTCATCGAAGAAACGGCCACGCAAGAGAGGAATTCCCAGGGCGCGGAAATAGCCTTCACTCACGGACGCATAATCCGCATAGCCGCTTTGTTTGGGATCACGGAAGAGCGGAACAACGAAGTTATTCAAATCTTTTGCCAGCGCACTGTCATCCCACACGTCGCCCTGCGCGGAGCGGTTCATCAGATCCAGTGTTTTTGGCGAGAGCTGCTGCGGGTTCACAACGGCAAAGCCGCCATCGGATGTTGTACCGGTAAGAAGTGGCAACGCATTCGTGCCGCCGACATCCTGAACTCCGGGCAGCGCCCGCAGGCGGCTGAACAAATCATTGAGAAACCGTGCGCGTCGAATTTTCTGGTCCGGCTTAAACGCCGTAGGCAAAGCCAGATCAATGGTGACGACGTGTTCCGTACGAAATCCGGGATCAATGGAAAGGACTCGGACCAGACTTCGTCCGAGCAGGCCCGCGCCAATCAACAAGGTCATGGTGATGGCCAATTGCATCACGACTATGCCGCGGCCGATTAATTGAGCGCTGAAGCTGCCGGCGCTGCCCCGTCCGCCTTCGGCAAGCGTGGATCGAATATCATTTGAGTCTGAACGCAATGCCGTAAACGTCCCCAAACCGATGGCGACAACCAGACAGAGTCCCAGGGCAAAGAACAGCACCGGCAGATTCACGGATACGCCGGCAAGCCCGGGCGTCTCCGGCGGGGCCAGTTTCAGGAGCCAGTGAACGCCCCAGTATGCAGCCAATACTCCAATCACACCGCCGGCGAGCGAAAGCAGAAGCGTTTCCGCCATGAACTGGCGGACCATGCGGCCGCGTGAAGCGCCCAATGCAGAGCGGATGGCGAGTTCAGTTTCCCTGGCTGAAGCTTGCGCCAGGAGCAGATTCATCACATTCGCGCAGGCCACCAGCAGCAGAAAGCCCACCGCTCCCAAAAGAATTAGCAGCGACGTGCGCACTGTGCTGGTCAATGCGTCCTGGAGCGGCAACATAGAGACGCCGACAAGATCAACCTCATCTCCATATTGATTCTTAATTGCTCGGGCGATCGCGTCCAGGTCTTCGCGTGCCTGGGTAACTGTAACGCCATCGCGTACACGGGCGACCGCTTCCCAGTTGTGCGCGGTGCGCGCCGGCAGCGGCGGATAGAGTTCTCGCGGAATCCAAATGTCGGAATCCTGCGGAAAGCGGAACCCCGGAGGAAGCACGCCAACCACAGAGGCCGCCTGGTTCTCCACGCGCAATTTCAGATTGGAAAGATCATCGGCGGCGTTCAGGTATTGTTTCCAATAGCTGTAGCTCACCAGCACCACGGGGCCAGCGCCGACGCGCTGGTCTTCCGCAGCAAAGCCTCGCCCACGAATCGGGGACACGCGCATCAGGGGAAAGAAGTCACTGGAAACCGTTGCCACCATCAAACGCTTCGGCTCTGACCCTCCTGAAACCGACGCCAGATCGGAATGAAACTCCGCCAATCCCTGCAACGACCTGTTCTGCGCACGTAGATCCTGAAAGTTGAGATCGGCCAGATTCGAACTTTGTCCGTTCTTCCCTTTCTCCCATATCTGTACCAATTGCTGCGGACGATCATAGGGCAGAGGGCGCAACAATACGCCATAGACGACGCTGAAGATTGCCGTGGTAGCGCTGATGCCCAGCGCCAGCGTAAAGACCGCTAACAAAGTAAAGCCTGGATTGCGGCGCAACATGCGGACGCCATAACGCAAATCCTGCGATAGAGTGTGCATCCAGTTTGTGCCCCACATGCCGCGAGTGACCTCCTTGATCAGGCTTACGTTCCCCATTTCGCGACGCGCGTCATAATGGGCTTCGTCGAGCGTGGCGCCGCGTTCCATGCGGTCGCGCTCCGCCATGCGCAGATGGCTGGTAATTTCCTCGTCCAGTTCATGTTCGCGCTTTTGCCTGTCACGGATCATGCTTTGCTCTCCCCGGCTGACGGATTCAAAATGCCGGCCATCGCCGCCATCACTTGTTTCCAGCGCGACCGCTCCGAGACCAGTTGCTTTTTGCCCTGGGCGGTCAAACGATACTCTTTGACGCGCTGCCGGTTTTCCGAGACCTTCCATTCGGAATCGATCTGTCCCTGTTTTTGCAGACGGTGCAGAGCCGGATAGAGCGAACCTGTATCCACCTGGAAGACCTCGCCCGACTGGCTGCGGATGGCCTGGCTGATGCCGTAACCGTGCTGCGGCCCCCAACGCAGCGTTTGCAGGATGAGCAGGTCGAGCGTTCCCTGCAGAAGCTCAATACGGTTTTGATAGCGAGAGGCTCTGGGCATGTAGATAGCCTACACCCTTGGGGAGTAGGATGTCTACAGCCATGTATCGAAGTAGCGATGAATCGATGGATCGGCGGCAAACGAACTGCTTCTAAAGCTCAGGGCGGCTCATTCGATTCCATGGCTACATTCATCACTGACGGCAAGCCAATCCGCATTGATCACTATCCGCCGAACCGCACTGGAAGTAGTCCGGCAGTGATTCTCATTCACGGCTCGGGCGGGCCGCTGCATGGCCTTGATCCTTTTGCCAGCCAGGCAGCTATGTTCGGCGTGCACGTGTTTGTGCTGCACTATTTTGAACGCACCGGCCACAACTGGGTCTCTCCCAGCCAGATCGAATCACACTTCCTTGCCTGGCTTGAGACCGTTAAAGATGCCGTCAGCTTTGTTGCCAGGCAGACCGGCGTAGACGCAAACAGAATCGGTCTGCTCAGCTTTTCACTGGGTGCGTTCCTCTCGCTGGCGCTGGCCCACACAGGATTCCCGGATCGCCGCAGTGGCTGACCTGTTCGGCGGTCTGCCGGAGGACTTCACAAAGGATGCCGGCAATCTTCCGCCGGTGCTGATTCTCCACGGCGAGCAGGACACAACCGTGCCAATTGATTCGAGCACACGAGTTACAGCGTATTCTGCAACAACATAAGATTCCCTACCAGATCAAGATCTATCCTGATCAGGGACACGTGTTCAGAGGCCTGGCGCAGCTTGACGCCATGCGTCAAGTTACGCAATTCTTCAGGGACTATCTTCTTAAAGCTGCGTAAAGCCGTATAAAGCCCGTCTTATTCCTCATAATCTGCATCCAGCACAGCCCAATTCCCTGCTCCTGCATCTAACTTCTAGTTGTGGTGTAAAGTGGAGTGCTCATTCAACGTCAGTCATCAGCATCCGTCATCCGTAAGGGCAAAGAACAGGGCCAGAGCGAAATGTCCAGCTTTTCACCTACCAACGCCAGAGACAGAGTAGCCTCCTCCTCAAGTGAGGCTGAAAAAGCACAGCGTCGCCTGGCTGCGATCATTGAATCCTCCGAGGATGCAATCGCCAGCAAGGACCTGAACGGAGTCATCACCAGCTGGAACAAGAGCGCGGAGCGGCTGTTTGGTTACGCGGCGGAAGAAATCATCGGCCAGCCGGTGACCACGATCATCCCCCCGGAACTGCACGATGACGAGCCCAGGATCCTGGCAAAGATCAGGGCGGGCGAGCGGATTGAGCATTTTCAAACTGTGCGCGTCCACAAAACCGGGCAGCGTATCGACGTCTCCCTGACAGTTTCTCCCATAAGAGATGACCAAGGGAAAGTTGTGGGCGCGGCCAAAATTGTGCGCGACATTACACGGCACAAAAAGCTTGAAGAAGCCGCGCTGCGCCTGGCCGCAATCGTTGAATCTTCCGACGATGCCATTGCCAGCAAAGATCTGAATGGCATTATCACCAGTTGGAACCGCAGCGCCGAAAAACTGTTCGGTTACAAGGCTGAAGAAATTATCGGGAAGTCCGTTACGGTGATCATCCCGCCGGAATTACATCACGACGAAGACATGATTTTGAGCAAGATACGGCGCGGAGAAAAGATTGATCACTTTGAGACCATACGGCTGCACAAGAATGGTGAACGAGTTGAAGTATCGCTGACCATCTCGCCGATAAAGGACGATAACGGCACTGTGATTGGCGCGGCCAAGATTATCCGCAACATCACAGAGACCAACAAAATCGAGCGCGCACTGCGGACCACGGAAAAACTTGCCGCCGCCGGACGCATGGCCGCCACGGTTGCTCATGAAATCAATAATCCTCTTGAAGCAGTTACCAACCTGGTTTATCTGGCGAAACGCGATCTCGCTAAAAATGACAAAGTAACGGGGTACCTGGAGCTGGCCAGCCGCGAGCTTGACCGCGTGGCGCATATCACGCGGCAGACGCTGGGCTTTTATCGCGACACTTCCTCGCCTGTGCACCTCAACGTGACTGAAACCATCGACGATCTTCTGCTGCTCTATGAGAAGCGATTTGAATCCAGAAAAATCAAACTCATTAAGCAATACGATAAAGACGCTGAAATTACGGCGCTGGCCGGAGAAATCCGGCAGGCGTTTTCGAACCTCGTGACCAATGCCATTGACGCAATGCCGGATGGCGGAACGCTCGTCCTGAGAGTTGCAAAATCGCATGAGTGGAGCGGCGCACAACATCCCGGCGTTCGCGTTACCATTCTGGATACGGGCAGCGGGATTGAAGCAAAGCATAAGAAAAACATCTTCCAGCCATTTTTCACCACCAAGTCCGACGTTGGCACCGGCCTGGGATTGTGGATCACCCGCGGCATCGTTGAGAAACATCGCGGCGCCATCCGGATGAAGAGCAGGGCGGGACAACACGGCCGCGGAACCGCCTTCTCAATTTTTCTGCCGATGGAGTACTCCACCGCCGTTCCGGAAAGCTCTGCCACAGCAAAGCGCAATACCCTGACCTCCGCCGGAGGCTCCGTCTAGTGAAGATCATTGTTGTGGACGACGAGCCCATCATCGCAGATACGCTGGTCAACATTCTTGAAGGCGAAGGCCACGACGCGCTGGCGGTATCGCATGGCGAATCCGCCATCAAATGGGCCAGGATGGTCCTTCCGGACGCCGTTATCAGTGATGTAATCATGCCTGGCATGAACGGAATTGAGACAGCCAAAGCAATCATGCAGTCGCTTCCCAACTGCCGCATCATTCTCTTCTCCGGACAGACAGCCGGCCTTGACCTGCTGGCCAAAGCCCAGGCTGAAGGCTATAAATTTGAAATTCTGCCCAAACCGATCAACCCTGAAAAGCTGCTGGAGAAACTGAAGAACTAGCCGGACGTCGCGCCTGAGTCCCGCTTCAGCAGGAGTGGCTCGACGTGACCACCGTCACTGCCGTGAATCGCTCTTGGCGCGGATAATGGTTCCTGAGTGAATTTGACCCCTACCGCAACGTCTCTTAAACTGATTGTTTGGGGTACGTGCCGGAAATCCCCAATTTTTCCGCGTCTTTCAGCACAAGCAACAACGGCGGCACCGGATAAGGAAATCACTTGGATAATGCAGCAGAACGCAACGCAGTCGACAATCCCGAGAACCCTTCCTCTGAGCAGCAGCCAGAAGAGGCCCAACCCATTGAAGGGCAGGCACTTGAAGGCCAGCACGATCATGGTCATGGCGAGCCCGGCCACACGCATCCCGCGGGACCTCCGCCGATGGATCCGGCCTGCAAGCGCGAGATCAGCATAGAGATCCCCGCCGACGTGGTGGCCAAGCATCAGGAAACGCTGGTGCAGCAGTATTCCAAACAGGCCCGCATCCCGGGCTTCCGCAAGGGCAAGGTCCCAGCCAGCATGGTGCGGAACCGCTTTTCCAGCGAAATAACCAGTGACGTGGTAGAGCACCTGGTGCCGCAATATTTCCGTGAAGCCGTGGTCAAGGGCGGGTTCAGGCCTGTATCCCAACCTCATATATATGGACTGGAATTTACGCCGGGCGAGCCCATCAAGTTCAAGGCCGCATTTGAGGTGCTGCCGGAATTCGAACTGGGCGACTACAAAGCCATCAAGGTTGAGAAGCCGGACGTGACCGTTACCGACGAGCAGATTGATCACGAAATAAAGCTGCTGCAGGAAAAACAGGCCAGCTTTGATCCGGTGGACGAAGAGCGCGGCGCGGAAAATGGCGAGTTCGTTCAGGTGTCATTCGAGGCGCGGCCCAAAAACCTTGCCGACGACGAACCCGAAGCCGCTGAAGCAAGGGACGCTGAAGCGAAGTCAGATGAAGCAAAGCCCGCTGAAAGCGCAGAACAGAAAGATGCCGCCGCACAGCCGGTGCAGATGGAAGAGGTCCTGGTGGAAATCGGCGGGGCCAACACCATTCCGGAATTTACCAAGAACCTGGCGGGCGCCAAGGCGGGTGAAGAACGCAGCTTTGAGGTGTCTTACCCTGAAGATTTTTATGACAAGCGCCTGGCCGGCATGGTTTTTGACTACAAGGTAAAGGTCAACGCCATTAAGAAGAAGACGCTGCCGGAGCTGAATGACGATTTTGCCAAAGAACTCAGCCCGGACTTCCAGAACCTTGGCGACCTGAAGCAGCGCTTCCGGGAAAACATGGAGCATGAGCTGAAACATAAAGTTGAGCATGAGGCCAAAGACAAGCTGGTTGAAGAACTGATCGCCAAGCATGACTTCCCTGTTCCGCGGTCGATGGTGGAACACCAGATTGATCTGCGGCTGGAGCGCGGGCTGCGCGCGCTGGCGGCGCAGGGCATGAAGACGGAAGACATGCGTCGCATGGACTTTGGCCGGCTGCGCGCCGGGCAAGAGGAATTCGCGACGAAAGAAGTAAAGTCGAGCGTGCTGCTGGCCAAGATCGCCATCAAGGAAAATATCCAGGTGAGCGATGAAGAGCTGAATACCGAAATCGAGGCCATGGCGGCGCAGATGCAGCAGCCGGTTGAGGAAGTACGGAAGCGTCTCACGGAAGATAATGCCGTGGAGCGTTTACGCGACCGCATGCGAAGCGAAAAAGCGTTAAACTTGCTGTATTCGAACTCAAATTAGTTTTTGCCGGGCAAGCCCGGCTTTGTGATGGAAGGACAAGCGATTTTATGGCACTCGTACCGATGGTAGTAGAGCAGACCAGCCGCGGAGAACGCGCTTATGACATTTATTCGCGGCTGCTGCGCGACAACATCATTTTTATTGGCACGCCGATTGATGACACGATCGCCAACCTGGTGATCGCGCAACTGCTGTTCCTTGAGGCGGAAGACCCGGAAAAGGACATCCAGCTTTACATCAACTCCCCCGGCGGATCGATCACGGCGGGCATGGCAATCTATGACACCATGCAGTTCGTGCGTCCGGACGTGATGACGATCTGCTGCGGCCAGGCGGCCAGCATGGCGGCTTTGTTACTTTGCGCTGGTGCCCCGAATAAGCGTTTCGCCCTACCCACTTCTAGGATTCTTATTCATCAACCCTTGATGTCTGGCCTTAGCGGCCAGGCCACGGATATTGATATACATGCTAGAGAGATTCTGCGGATGCGTGAAATCACCAGCCAGCTCATTGCCAAGCACTCCGGCCAGAAGCTGGAAAAGGTGGAAAAAGACGTTGAGCGTGACTTTATAATGAATGCACAGCAATCCAAAGAATACGGAATCATCGACGACATCATTTATAAGCATAAGTGATGTCAAAGCAGTGAGGTCAGATGGGCCGCTGGCCAGATATAAGGCCCGACTGAACCAAGGAGCAAGATTGTGAAGCCGAGGACGCCCGAAGAAACTCTTCGTTGCTCGTTCTGCCATAAATCGCAGGACGCCGTTGCCAAGCTCATCTCGTCACCCAGCGACTATCCCCGGGCTTACATCTGCGATGAGTGCGTTGCCGTCTGCAACTCCATTCTGGAAGACGACCGCACGGAATCGCATGCCGCCGCCGCTCCCAACCATCTGCCCAAGCCGCAAGAAGTCAAAACATTCCTGGATGAATACGTCATCGGGCAGGACCAGACCAAGAAAAAGCTTTCCGTGGCGGTTTACAACCATTACAAGCGGATCCACATGAACCGCACCAAGTCCGGCGAAGTGGAGCTGACGAAATCCAACATCATGCTCATCGGCCCCACCGGCACCGGCAAAACGCTGCTGGCCCAAACGCTGGCCCGCATGCTCGATGTGCCTTTTGCCATCGTTGACGCCACCACTCTCACTGAAGCCGGCTATGTGGGCGAGGACGTTGAGAATATCGTTTTGAAACTGTTGCAAGCTGCCGATGGCGACGTAGGCCGCGCGCAGACCGGCATCATCTATATCGACGAAATCGACAAGATCGGACGCAAGGACGAAAACCCCTCCATCACGCGCGACGTAAGCGGTGAAGGCGTGCAGCAGGCGCTGCTCAAGATCCTTGAGGGTACCGTGGCCAACGTTCCTCCGCAGGGCGGACGCAAGCATCCGCACCAGGAATTTACGCCCGTCGATACCACCAACATTCTCTTTATCTGCGGCGGCGCGTTCGTTGGGCTGGAAAAGATCGTGGCCCGGCGCATCGGCAAAAAATCCATGGGCTTCCGCACCAGTGAGCAAAAAGAAAAAGAGTTTACTGAAGCCAGCAAGCGTGACACTGAATTGCTGCAAAAAGCCGAGCCCCAGGACCTGGTCCGCTTCGGACTGATTCCTGAATTCGTCGGCCGCCTGCCTGTCGTCGGCATTCTCAATGATCTGGACGAAGCCGCGCTCATCGAAATCCTAACCCGCCCGCGCAACGCCATCGTCAAGCAGTACCAGCGCATGTTTGAATTTGAGAACGTGAAGCTGCGATTCTCTGATGGATCGCTGGCCGCCATTGCGCGTGAAGCCATGGCGCGCAAAGTGGGCGCACGCGGTCTGCGCATGATCCTGGAAGAGCTGATGCTTGACTTGATGTATCACCTGCCCAGCCAGAAACGCGTGAAGGAATTTGAAGTCACCAAGGAAATGGTTGAACGCCGCGACGTATCTTTGCCGGCGATGGAAAAAGCGGGCTAGAGCCGCTTCGCTTTCGTTTTAACGCCGCCTGCCGCAATGGCAGGCGGTTTTGCATCTGCAACCTAATGTTGAGTCGCAGCAATCAACAGTTTCCAATATCCGTCTGCAATGGAATGACAAGGATGTGAGCCTCCCCATCCAAAATGCGCGGCTCTTGGTTCAAAAACTAAACGGCGAATTGCTGTTTCACCATCAGAAAGGTTGGTTTTTTCGTTAACCGGCCACTAATTATCAGCGTCAGATTTATTAGAAATTTTAATGTTATTTTAAGTTAAGTTCTTTCTTATTCTGCTCCGGCCCATGTTATGCTCATCACGATTTTCAGGGCTAGAGGCAGCATCCTTCCGGGCTCAATCCCTTCAAACAATTTTTTGCGAAGTAGTATGCATTGGTGTGGTTGCGCCATGCGACGCCGGTATTCGGCGTTGTTGGGCGGCCACGCCAGGGGACCTGAGTAAGCACAGTCCTTCCGGGCTCAAAATCCCTTCAACAGTTTCGTGCCGGCTGGTTCAGGCCTGGCCGAAAACGTGGTCTTCATGGTCCGCCGTGAAGATTGCGTGTTGTTCGTCTCTGCTGAGACACTCGGGAGAACAAATAAAAACATGAACGCCTTGAAGAACCCTTCCACCGCTCTCCTGCCCACCGGCAAGAGTACACGCCCAAAATCAATAACTGTGTTCATTACGGCCCTGCTGTTGGCCATGCTGGCTAGTTCCGTAGCCGCGCACGCGCAGACAGCGACGCTTGTGGTGACCGCGATCAATTCCGGCCGCTTTTATGGCGATCCGAACCCGGCATTCACCGCAACCTTTACTGGCCTCAGGGCCGGTGACAACATCACGGCAGTTTTCAGCACGGTTGCCGATCCCACCAGCCCGGTAGGAGATTACGCAATCATTCCTACCCTGGTTGATCCGGACGGCAAGCTGAGCAACTACACCGTGGTCATCAACAACGGAACCCTTACGGTTACTGCTGCGCCGCTGCTCGTCAGCGCGGATGACACGGCGCGCGCCGCTGGCCAGCCAAACCCCATCTTCACGGGCGTCGTACAAGGCGTCAAGAACGGTGACGACATTACAGCAACGCAGGACAGCGCAGCGACCACCGGCAGCGCGGCGGGAACATATGACATTATTCCCACCGTGAAGGACGGGTCGGGCAAAATCAGCAATTATGTAGTTTCCATCTCCAAAGGAACTCTGACCGTCACACCCTAACGTGTAGCGCACACTATAACGCGCATCGGCGGGAGCATATGTGGGCTGGCAATGGCAACATTCGCCAGCCCCTTTTTTGTTTGGCACAAAAGCGCCAGTTCTTGACTGCGCGCCCCTTTTGGCAACCGACCACGCATTCGGTTTTACCGGCGTTCGGAAAGGCGAGGAAGTTCGACACAAGGCACGTTGAGCCGAACAACACATCATCGGCTGGGCTGATGATGCTCGCCTGCAAACCGCAGTTGGCCTGGCGAAAGGGTTGAACGACAAGAACCCACAATCTCCTCCGGCTCGGAAAAAAACATTCTCTTATCATTCCCGTTTATAGAACCGGGCTGCAAACGATTCCCGGCGAATGACTCGTTTTCCAAGCGGGATGAGACACAGTTCCGAAATGGGAACACCTGATTATTTTGTAGCTGACGCTCGTGGTTTCCAAAACCATAACTTGGTAGATTAGATGCGAACACAATGTTAGCCAGCTGCTAGATTGACGCCATAGCCGTTCGGGCGTCATGGAGTTTTCGCATGAAGATGGCGCGCATTGTGATAATTTCCTGCGTGCTGCTGACCGCGATAACAGCTGGCGAAGCAAGGCCGGTGAGTTCAGCAACGATCAGGGCAGCAGATTGCTGCGCCGTGTGTCCGCCGCTTTGTCCCCCCGGCTAAACGCACAGGTCATAAAGCGACGGGCCAAGGTATCATAAGGGCGGCGCCGTACCAATTTAACGCAAGAGGTCAGCCGTATGTTTTTTCACATGCTTCCTCTCTATTCACGCATCCTGTATATCGGGATCACGGCCCTTGAGTTTTTTCTTGCCATCATGCTTCTTCGCTGGGACGCCTGGAAGCGTTATCCGGTCATGAGCCTCTATTTGACATGGCAAGGCGTCGGGGGATTGGCTGGTCTGCTCCTTGGCTGCTTTGGACCAATCATGCCTTTCTTCTACACCAACTATGGGGTAATGATCCTCTTGAACCTTATCGGGTTTGCGGTTGCTCTTGAGCTGTATTACAAGATCTTTGACCCGAGAATTGGTCTTTTCGCGTGGGGGCGGCGGCACGTGGCGATCATCATTTCGGTCTCGGTGGCCATGTCCATTATGATCGGAAGTCTATTCGCGGCGAGAAACGGCGGCCTCTTGATCAGAATGGTTACGACCGTGCAGGAGGTTATGAATCTGGGGCTGTGGGCCACATTCTGCATACTATGCATCTATTCGCGGTCCCTGGGGTTCATCTGGCGTCCGCGAGTTGCGGGAATTGCCATGGGGTTCGTTTTTTATCTTACCGCTTCAGTTGTCTGTATTTTCGTCACGGCACGGTTCTCTCTGACTGTGGCGCTCATTGCCAACCAGGTTTCCATGGCCGCCGAGTTCCTGACAATGGCGTGGTGGTTGGGCGTTTTTTGGGGTGAGGAGAAACTCCCTCAATCGATCATATCAACGCAAGTTGAGGAAATGCCGGCGCAGTATGGAGAGACCGTGGAAGCGCTCGCGCGAATGTTGTAGGGCAAGTTTCCTGTCGTGTCCTTTGCGATGTTTGTGGAGGGCGGGAAATAGATACCGTGCCGCGTGAAGGGATTAGTCATACGCTTTGCGGCACGATCTCCACCCGACCGAGCCAAAAACGGGCTTGCTGGGCCCCGGGCCCGCGGCGCAAGGGATAATTTTTCAACCGACTTTACGGCACGACTCCGCAGCCATCGCTTCGCTCAGGCAGAACGCTAAAGTCGCGCCCTGACACTTGTCTCGTGGACCGAAGCGCGTGAGGAATAGCGAACCGAATCCCCTCTTTCGCGGAAGTGAGGAAGGCAATTTATGCGAAAGGATTAGGCACCTGGCAGTCCGCGTTAGGCTGCCCGCCAATGATCAGGAATCTTTTTGTCATTCAGGTGCCGGACGCGAGCGACAAGGGGATGGTGATTATTCTTCTTCGCCCAATCGATTGCTTCTTTCTGAGTTTTGAAAGTGCCCAGCTCGTGGTCCGCATGGTCTTCGACCACATAATCGTGAATGGGCGTCCCATCACGGCCCTTGGGACGGGCTTCTACGTAAACGTTCGCCATAGTCTTTTCTCCCCTCTATTCTGTCTGGTGACACTGGGAGCGCGAACGTTTCATGTTTTGAGTCGACGGCGGGCGTCCTGAGGAGTAGCCATACAGCTCGGCGCATCCTTCATTTCAGGGCAATCTGGATCCGGTACTTCAGCGGCGGAGGGTGGATTGCAGAAGTGGGTTCAGTTTTGCGTAGGTTCGCGGGGTGGAGCAGGACTTCAGTCCTGCGGTAAGATCAGGTACTTGGACGGCTTCAGCCGCTGAGGTGACTTTTGACAATTCCTCATCGAGGGAGAACAAGCGAGTCCACATACTTTGTCACCGCAAATGTGGAGCCGAGGAGAGACCTGTTTCAGGTTGAGAAAATTGCGCGACTGTTCATAGAAAACATGCTCGGTTACCGGGAGCAGAAGAAGTATCTCCTGCATGAGTTTGTTGTGATGCGGGACCATTTTCACCTGATCCTGTCGCCTACTGGAATCACTCTGGAGAGGGCAATGCAGTTGGTGAAAGGCGGCTTCTCTTTTCAACTCAACAAAAACCTGAAAAGCCAAGAGAGATGTCTGGCAGCCCAGCTTCGCCGATCGTCGAGTAAGAGACTCGCTTGAGTATGCAAAGTACAAAGACTACATCTGGCAGAATCCGGTAAGGCGGCGCTTGGTCCGGACGGCGGAGGAGTATCCATACAGCTCGGCCCATCCTTCATTTAGAGGTAGCCTGGATTCAGTACCTCAGCGGCTAAAGCCGGTTTCTTTGTCGGCTTTCCCGCAGGCCTTAAGGTCTGCTCCACCCCGTAGGCCACCGAATCCCCCCTTTGCTACGGCATGCAGGAGTGCTTCTGCGCCACACGAGCATGGAGAAAAAGTTGCGGTACATGTCCAAGATCGCGGCTAGTTATTACTGCGTCTGATAATGCGCAGTTGAGTGCACTCAGCCGATTGCGAATCGGACGACAGCGCGCTTGTAAGTCTTTCCAGCCGTGCTGCTTACATCACTTTACAGTGGTAAATTCTTATCAGACATGGCCAATGTCCTATTTCGCCATTGATTCGCACATAAAAAATGGACTAAACTCGATCAATTTCGCCTTATTCAGATTCGGAGCAGTGTCTAGTGTCCGATAAAAAGGCGGGAAAAGAGGAGCTAAAGCCATGGCGTGCGAGGAAGCA
>DAHUXR010000050.1 GCA_027307045.1 Acidobacteriaceae bacterium | reverse complement strand
CGCTTTCCCTGCGCACCACGGCGGTGCGCGACGGCGACCGCTACGTCATCAACGGCCAGAAAATCTGGACGTCGCGCGCCGAATATTCCGACCTCATGCTGCTGCTGGCACGAACGACTCCCCGCGACCAGGCAACATCACGCACCGCCGGCCTGTCGGTGTTCCTGGTCGACATGCGGGAAGCAAAAGGACACGGGCTGACCATCCGGCCGATCCGCACGATGATGAATCACGCAACAACAGAAGTCTTTTTTGATGACGTTGAAGTTCCCACGGAAAACCTGATTGGCCAAGAAGGTCAGGGCTTCCGCTATCTGCTCGACGGCCTGAACGCCGAGCGAATCCTGATTGCCGCTGAGTGTATTGGCGATGGCCGCTGGTTTCTGGAGCGTGCCTGCCGTTACGCCAAAGATCGCGTTGTGTTTGGTCGGCCTATCGGCCAGAACCAGGGAATCCAGTTCCCTCTTGCCCGCGCATACGCCAACGTTGAAGCTGCGTCGCTCATGGTGGAAAAAGCCGCGGCGCTCTTCGACGATCACCAGCCTTGTGGTCCGCAGGCCAACATGGCCAAGCTGCTGGCGGCGGACGCATCATGGGAATCGGCCAATGCCACCGTGCAGACCTACGGAGGCTTCGGCTTCGCCGAGGAGTATGACGTAGAACGCAAGTTCCGTGAAACGCGCCTCTACCAAGTGGCGCCTGTTTCCACCAACCTCATCCTTTCTTATATTGCCGAACACGTGCTGGGATTGCCGCGTTCGTATTAACGACGGAGAACAACATGACCGTTAAACAAGGCTGGACCGGACGCGTTTTTGAAGATTTCGAAATAGGTGACGTTTACCAGCATCCGTTGGGCCGCACTGTGATTGCCGCGGATAACATCTGGTTCACGCTCCTCACGCAGAACACAAATCCCATACATTTTGACGCGGCTTACAGCGCCCAAACCGAATATGGCAAGCCATTGGTGGATTCCACGTTCACTCTGGCACTGGTGACTGGGCAGTCCGTGACTGACGTATCACAAAACGCCATGGCAAATCTAGGATGGGATGAAGTGCGCCTGCCGAATCCACTTTTTGAAGGAGACACCGTTTATTCCCGAAGTGAAGTTCTGGAAAAACGCGATTCCAAATCAAGACCGAACGTGGGGATCGTCAAGGTCAGGACAATCGGCTACAAGCAGGATGGAAGCGTGGTAATTGAATTCGTCCGCACCATGATGATTTATAAACGCGGGCACGTTCCCATAATCCCGCAGCCCAAAATCGCTCCACCCAAAAAATAAGCTGTGATTAGGCTGCTTCGCGCGCGCCTTGCTGAAACCCTCGGATGGAGAATTCCAGCTGTTCCTGTAGGCTTTCGCCCACCAGCATCATGTCTCCAATCACCGTGCTCAGGTCCATGCGAATGAGATTGTGCTGAAGCACTGCAGAGAGAACATGCTGCAGCAGTCGCATTTCAATCACCACCAGCGGGATGCTGTATCCCTGCATGGCGCGCTGTTTTCCATGAGCTACCGCCGCTGACTTTGCCTGATCCGTCGTGATGTCAGAACCTTTATCTACGCGCTTTGCCATTTCATCAATCAGCAGAGGCAAGTAGTCAATGCGGTCCTTGTCGCTGATTCGAATCGCCCCTATTTCGTGATGCGCCTTCACCAGCCTGAGCCAGTCGTTGGTTATTTCCCCAAGGCTCTCTTCCATCAGGTCTGAGACCCGTTTGATTGGCCTGTCTGGAGGCACATGCCGTCGATTCGCGAGACGGCTTTGTATCGTATGAATCAACGTGGGAACGTCCGTAGGCTTAAGCAGGTAGTCGTCCACCTGGCTGCGAATGGCTTGCAACGCGGTATCAAAATCCGGGTATCCCGTAAGGATGAAAGTTGCGGCTTTCGGCTGCACACGACGCATGGCGCTTACTACAGTAAAACCGTCTCCCGGCTGCCCGATGTTCAAATCTGAAAGCAGCACATCGAAAGTCGCATGGTTCATGTGTTCCAGCGCTTCAGGAACGGTTGCTGCCGCAGTCACTTCAAAACCATGCTGTTCAAGAATTGGCTTCAGTGTGTTGCGTATCCCCGCCTCGTCATCGACGAACAAAATCCGGGTCGCCATTTTTTACTCCAGCAACTTGGATGGTTTTTAAATCGGTATCGTTGGACAGGGGCAAAGATTAAGTAGGGATGAGCAGCAGGTCTGATGTCCGTTTGGCAGGAGGCCTATTGTACGAAAGGCCCATCCTTGACGGGTGGGCCTTTCCTAAGTGCAATGTCTTGCAGACTACTCCTGGTTCTTAAATGAATACCCGATCGACACACCAAAGCGGGATGCGCGTGCGCCGCTGAACTCAACATTATTGTGCACTTCATAGAAATGCGCTTCAGGCCGGATGAAGATTTTGGGGGTCACGTACAGCCGGATCGCCGCGCCGAATTGTCCAAGGAAATGATTGCTGCTCACGAAATTCGTACACCCGGTGAACGAGCACTGGAAAGTCGGCGTGTAAAAGCGGACACTCTCAGCCCCGATTCCGGCGGAGAGCTCCAACTGCGCGCGCTTGCCCAGCGGCGGCGCATACACCGCATCCACGTCATAGAAAAAGGGCCGGAACGGTAACTGTCCCTGGTAAAGGTTCTGGTTGGCGCGGAAAGCCGCGTTAAATCCGACTCCCAGATTGTGAAAGAAAAGAAAATCCAGGCCAAAAGTCGGATAGGCGCCACCGCCGATGGTTTGCAAATCGGGAGTGCTGGATGGACCGGTTAACCCGGAAACACCAGCCGAAAGATCAAATTGCTGCGCCATCGCGGGGCTTCCCAGCAGAAAAATCAGTGCGAATGTCATCACAAGAAACGATAGTTTTTTCAAGTGTCTCTCTCCAATGCTGAACGTTGAATATGTTTAAAGCTAAACAAATCCAACCTTCGATTTATCAGCAGCTATGGGCGATTATCCTACCAGCGGCAAACTATGTCCAGAATCCGATGGTATCAAGCTGGTTTCACGTCTTTAGTCCGGGCACTTGCGCATCGTTTTGTTTTGTTAAGACCAGTCGCCGGCCAAATGACAATCAGTGCTGTTATTCTGGTAGATGATCTTCTTCACCAAAGCAATTCTCTTTGATATGGATGGCGTGCTGATGGATTCCACGCCATCCGTGGAACGGGTATGGCGCGCCTGGGCCGCCAAACATGGGCTCGATCCAGAACGCGTCGCGCCGCTGGCCCATGGTCGCCGCAGCATTGAAACCATCCGCGCGGTGGCGCCGGAACTGGACGCGGAGAAAGAAAATAGTGTGGTGGAGCAGATGGAAATCGATGACAAGGAAGGCGTAACGGCCCTGCCCGGCGCTGCGGAACTGCTTGCCCACCTGCCTCCTGACCGCTCTGCCATCGTCACCTCCGCAACGCGACCATTGGCGGTTGCGCGCCTGGGTTACGCCGGGATTCCGCCTCCCCGCCACATGATCACCGCCAATGACGTCATCCATGGCAAACCTTCGCCCGAACCATTTCTTAAAGGCGCAGCATTGCTTGGATTGGCTCCGGCGGATTGCCTGGTATTTGAGGATGCGCCGGCAGGCATTGCCTCGGCACGGTCTGCCGGGATGAAAGCGATTGCGCTGCAAACCACCTATCCGGCAGATCAACTGCAAGCCGCGCATGCAATCATTGGCAATCTGGCGGACGTGAAAGCAAGCTTGCGCGATGGGAACATCACCCTTGAACTCGCGCCTGTAGCGATCCTAAAAGTTAATGCCGACTAGGACTTTTTCTTCCTTGCCTTCTTCTTTGGGGGCGTCTTCGGTTTCTTCAGTTCGATTTCCGAACTGGGGGAGACCTCGCGCACGGCTTCAATTGGCATTCCCGTCCACCGCGCCAGGGCCTCCTCAATATCCTCCTTAGCGACGATTTGCCTCTCAGGAATATTGTGTTTCAAGTGCAACTGCGCCAGGGCTTCACGCTGGCTCTGCCATTCGTCAGTATAGAAACGTGCTTTCTCCAATTCATTATTATCCACGGCGTTTTCGCGACGATTAGCAATAAACTTGAGCCGCTTTCTTGCCTCAATCACTTCCTCCGGCAGTACAGCTTTGTCGTGCTTCATCTTCACATACGCGCCGGCATCGTCAATTACGTCAATGGCCTTGTCCGGCAGGGAATGGTTTGCGATCAGGCGGTCGGAGAGTACCACCGCCGCGGTAATCGCCTCATCGGAAAATTGCACAGAATGAAATGTTTCAAATCGATCTTTTTCAACCTGCAGAATTTTGAGGGCTGTCTCTTTGGTCGGCGGTTCCACCTTTACCGCAAGAAATCGTTCGTTCAGCCATGGAGCTTGCTCAAGCGCCGCGTTGTGCTCCGCCGCCGTAGCGGACACGATGCATCGTACCGTTCCGCTCAGTAGCGCAGACTTGAGCAGCAAAGTAATTTCGTGAGCGCCACCTTCCGGACCCGCCGCGAGCAAAGCGTGCAGTTCGTCGAAAAAGAACAGAGTGTTCTTCTCGGCCTTGACCATTTCGGCCGTAATTGCATTTAGAAACTCTGTGGGTCGCCGGCTATGCTGGGCAGCGGTAACAACCATCGCGAGATCGATCGAGACGAACAGCTTGCCATTCAGAAAAGTCGGAGCTGTTTTGTCTGCCACCCGCTGTGCCAGTTCCTCCACCATCGTCTTTTTCCCTACTCCGGGTTCTCCCACAAGGACAACATTATTTTTGTTCGAGCGGCCAAGAATGTGGACTATCTGCTCGAACTCCTTCTCCCGCCCAATGAGTGCTGAATAGCGTTCTTCGCGCGCGATTCGCGCCATGTAGCCGCTGAATTCTGAAAGCAATACGAATGCTTTGGGCGCAATAGGCTGCGCGTCCTCCATTGCACGGGACAGTTCTTCCCGCAAAGCCGAGAGTCGAACACCGTGTTCATTCAGGATCCGTGCGGCGAAAGACGCTTCTTCGCGCAGCAGTCCCAGCACCAGATGCTCTGTTCCAATATGTTTGTGGGAAAGCCGTTCAGCCTCTTCCGCGGCAAAGCCCAGCACGCGTTTCCCTTCATTGCTGAGCGGCATATCCACGGACGTAGAAATTTTTTCACCTTTAACCGTCGCGGCTTCTATGGTTCTGTAGATGTCCTCGGTCTTTGCAGGCAGAAAACGATGCACCAAGGCTTTATCTTCGCGCAACAGCCCCAGCAGCAGGTGCTCGGTCTCTATATATGGGCTGCCAAACTGGCTGGCCTCATACCGGGCGAAAAAGATTACGCGCCTTGCCTTTTCTGTATATCTTTCAAACATGGATCGTCCTCTTGGCACTAGCGCCGATCATTGTACAAATTTGGAGGATATATCGCTGGCAATCAGGATCCGTTTCCCTGTCGCTTTCTCCGTGTCTCCATGCCTCTGTGGTGGAGGTTCCACACTTGAGTGGTCTCCCGAATCGGCGGCTACCGTATACAATTCTTCTATCTCATTTGAGGAGCAAAATAACTCATGCAACGCAATGCAAGCGCACATTGGAGCGGCGGACTGAAGGACGGCAAGGGCACGCTCACCTCTCCCAGCGGAGTCCTGAGGAGCACGCCTTATTCTTTTGCCACGCGTTTTGAATCGCAGCCGGGCACCAACCCTGAAGAACTGATTGCCGCCGCCCATGCCGGCTGCTTCAGCATGGCCCTTTCAGCCCAGCTCGGCAACGCCGGAATGACGGCGCAGTCCATTGACACCACCGCCACCGTCACGCTGGAAAAGCTCGACTCCGGCTTCGCGGTCACCTCGTCCCACCTGCAGGTAAAAGTAAAGATTCCCGGCGCGGATAAAGCCAAGTTTGAAGAAGCGGCCAAGAACGCCAAAGAAGGCTGCCCTATCTCCAAGCTGCTCAACGCAAAGATCACTATGGACGCTCAACTGGAAAATTAGCCATCCTCTCTGACGAAGCCTGCGCTAACAACCGCGCGGGCTTCGCGTCTAAACTTTCGGTCATCCGCGTCAGTAAAATTCATCTCCTTGGAGGCACTACCATGCGCAGGAACTTCGCGCTTATCCCCGTATTCATGGCCATAGTTTTCGCCGCAACTTTGGGCCACGCGCAATCCGCTGTGCTTGATCTGCCGCGTGACAGCCAGCATGCCAAGGTCATCCAGCGAGTCGGCATCACGGACATCACCATCAATTACCATCGTCCGCTGGTGAAAGGCAGAAAAGTGTGGGGCGGCCTTGTTCCCTACGGCCAGGTTTGGCGCGCCGGCGCAAATGAAAACACCACAATCGAATTCACCGGTCCCGTGAGCGTGGAAGGCAAGCCGCTAGCCAAAGGCATTTACGGTCTGCATATGCTCCCGACGGAGAACGAGTGGACGATCATTTTTTCCAAGACCGCGACTGCCTGGGGCAGCTTTACCTATAACCAGTCAGAAGATGCGCTTCGCGTGACCGTAAAGCCGCAGACCGGCGAAATGCGTGAAGCTCTTGGTTATGACTTTGACGAAGTCACTCCGAATTCCGCGGTGGTGACCATGCGCTGGGAAAAGCTTGCGGTCCCGTTCAAGATAGAGGTCAACACCAATGAGATCGTCGCTCAAAACCTGCATTTGCAACTCCGTGGCCTGGCACAGTACACCTGGGACGGCTGGGACGACGCTGCCAACTATCTCTTGGCCAACAAATACGATCTGGAAGAAGCGCTCAAGTATGAAGATCGCTCCATTGGTGTGGAAGAGCGCTATGACAATCTGATGAACAAATCGCGCATTCTTGACGCGCTCAACCGCAAAGATGAAGCGACCGTCGCTCGAAACAAAGCGCTGGGGATGGCCAATATCACGCAACTGCATACGTACGGCCGCCAGTTGCAACTAGCCGGCAAGCAGGATGAGGCGTTTGCGGTTTATCGCAGCAACATCAAGAAAGATCCCAATCACTGGCTGGTCCGCACGGAAGCAGCGCGTCTGGCCGTGGCCAAGGGAGATTATGACGGCGCGACGAAAGAAATGAAGCTTGCTCTGGCTGCCGCTCCTGATCCAGCAAAGCCCACGGTTGAAGGCCTGGTCAAGCGCCTGGAAGCGAAGCAGGACATCAATAAATAATTTGAACGCAAGTTGCGGAGTGTGGGAGATCCAGCCCTGGCTTAGCCTCTTATCACGGCGCCATGAGTGCCGATATTTAGGAGGAAACCATGGCTGGATTTCGCGTTTTACCTATCGACTCTGAAATTGCTGAACAGGTCCGCAGTACGCTCAAGTCCCCTCAGTATGGCCATCCAGCCCATGTGGAGACCGCCGCGGGCTACGGGCCTTGCCGCGCGTGCCTGAAGCAGTTTCGCGCGGGCCAAGAAGATCGCGTTCTGTTTACCTACAACCCATTTCAGAATCTTGATGAATATCCTTCTCCCGGCCCAGTCTTCATTCACGCAAAACCGTGCCATGGCTATGACGATCAGCGGACCTTTCCAGAGGAACTGCGATCTATTCCCCTGACCCTGGAAGCCTACGGCGAAAACCGCTGGATCATCGCCCGCGAACGCCCTTCCGCAGATGAGATTGAAAGCTCCGTGGAGCGACTCCTGCAAACCAGTGGCGTCCGTTACATTCATATCCGCAACACTGAGGCTGGGTGCTTCATAGCCCGGATCGAGCGCGATTCCCGCACAACAGAGAACCACAGATGAAGGCACAACCTTGATTCAAGAAAGCTTGACGCTGCTGGAGGCTCGCCTCTGCGCTATCATGGATGCGATTCCACTCGAATACCGCAGGGAGACTTCGCATCATGCGCAGATGGTTATGCACCTTCACCTTGCTTGGCACTCTTATTCCGCCAGCCGTCGCCGTCGCGCAAAAACCTGCTGTCGCCGCGCCAGGCCCAATGGCGCTACAGGTCCGGTCAGAATTTCTCTACGCATGGAATGCCTACAAACAATATGCCTGGGGGCACGATGAGCTGACGCCGCTGAGCAAAGGCCATCATGACTGGTATAACAAGTCCCTGCTCATGACACCCGTGGATGCCCTGGACACCATGATCATCATGGGGTTGACCGATGAAGCCGACAAGACGCGGGAATTCATCGCGACAAATCTCTCCTTCGACCAGGACATTGAAGTCAAGAATTTTGAAATTACCATCCGGCTTCTTGGAGGATTGCTGAGCAGCTACCAGATGACAGGCGATCATCGGCTGCTGGACCTGGCCGACAATCTGGGCAACCGCCTGCTGCCGGTCTTTAATTCCCCCACCGGCATGCCGTATATGTTTGTAAATCTCAAGACTGGCAAGACGCGCGGCGCGGAGAGCAATCCCGCGGAAATCGGTACGCTGCTGCTTGAGTTCGGCACGCTCAGCAAACTTACCGGCAAGCCGATTTATTACGACAAAGCGAAGAATGCCGTGGTCGCGTTGTACGGCAGGCGATCAAAGATCGGGCTGGTGGGTTCCACCATCAACGTTGAAACCGGCCAGTGGATAGACGCCACCAGCCACATCAGCGGAGGCATTGATTCCTATTACGAGTACCTGTTGAAGTCATGGCTGCTGTTTGGTGACAAAGATTGCAAAAAGATGTGGGAAAACAGTGTGAAGGCCGTAAACAAATATCTGGCCGATAACACCCGCAACGGCCTTTGGTACGGACAGGTGGACATGAATACCGGCAAACGCCTTTCCACGCAGTATGGCGCACTCGATGCGTTCTTTCCCGCAGTGCTGGCGCGTTCAGGCGATCTGGATCGTGCGCGAAAGTTGCAGGAATCCTCCTACAAGATGTGGACGACTTTTGGGATCGAACCGGAAACGCTGGACTACACCACCATGAAAGTAGTATCTCCGGGATATCAGCTGCGACCGGAAATTATCGAATCCGCCTATTACCTGTCTTTTTATACGAAAGATGATCGCTACCAGGAGATGGGATCCACTTTTCTTTTGAGTCTGGTCCGCTACTGCAAGACGGACACCGGATATGCCGCGCTGAGCAATGTGGAAACCAAAGCCAAGCGGGACAGCATGGAAAGTTATTTTCTGGCGGAGACGCTCAAGTACCTTTATCTGCTGTTTGCGCCGCGGGAAACGCTGGACCTGAATAAAGTGGTGTTCAACACCGAGGCGCATCCGCTCAGGAAGACCTGGTCAAATCAGGCTAAAGATTTTTAAGTTTGAAAAATATTACAGGCGGCATGCCCAGGTGATTGCTTTTGGAAGCGGGCCGTAGAGTAACTCAGAAAAAAGAGATAAAAGGACATCCGGACGTAAGAAAAGGCTTGGAGGCACCTTCCCCGGAAAACGCCACAGCCGATGTCCTTTTATCTCACCCACCATACTTCTCCTCCGCAAAGCTCATTTGCTACCAGCGTCAGCGCCACTCTTCACCTACCGACCCAAGCACCGTGCGCGTCGCTCTTAGTCAGCTACCGTCTGCCTATTCTTAATTGCAAGACCACGGCCAAACGCGGATGCGCGTAAGCTGATGAAAATAAAAGGGCAGCTCTTGGCAGACAAAAGCCCTGTGACAACTTGACACAGGCTATTGCGCCATGCGCTCAGCCGTTTTGTCACAGGGCTTGAGTATAAGGATCGTTCAGCAGCGTTCGCCTGCCGGGCTAGCAGCACTTCAAAACGTTGAGTCCCAGGCTTTGTTTCAGTACCGTTCCAAACGACGGTTTGCTGGCGCGGATAAATGCGCTCATAAACTTGCCATCCACCAGAGGCGCGATTGCGTCCACATCCATTCCCTGCCCGGTCAGGAATGCTCGCGCATCTTCAATCTGGTAAACCCGCGTTGGCTCGATGCTGACGCCTTCAAAGCCCGCAGCTTTCAATTTGCTCACGTAGTCTTCGTCGCGCAATGCCCCGGCAATGCAGCCGACCCACAACAGCAAACTCTTCTGGATCTCTTCCGGCACCTCACCATGCACCACAACGTCGGAAACCGCCATGCGGCCACCAGGCTTTAGCACGCGGAAGGCCTCGCTCAACACGCGATCTTTATCGGCAGAAAGATTGATAACGCAGTTAGAAATGATTACGTCCACCGAGTCCGCCGGCAGTGGAATGTTTTCAATCTCGCCCCGAAGAAATTCAACGTTGGTAACGCCTGATTTCTTCTGGTTCGCACGCGCCAGCGCCAGCATGTCATCAGTCATGTCCAGGCCATAGGCTTTGCCTGTGGGTCCCACGCGCCGCGCGGAAAGCAGCACATCAATTCCTCCGCCGGAGCCCAGGTCCAGCACCGTCTCACCTGGCTTGAGTTCAGCCAGCGCCGTTGGATTACCACAGCCCAGTGACGCTTTTACTGCATCTTCCGGCAAAATGCTGGTCTGTGAAGCCTCATAGAGGTCGCGCGTAATCGGGTCAATATCCGTCCCGCACTGTGCGGACGCGCCGCAGCAGGAACTTCCCTCACCTGTGGTCACGCGACGGGCCGCCGCGCCGTAGCGCTCTTTTACGACTTCCTTGATATCCTGGGCGCTCATTTTATTTCTCCTTAACTGCTATGAAAGACAGAATTATTTGCAGCACGTAATGCGCTGCGGTTCCACGGCTTTGTTGCGCGTGCAGCACTCGGCATACAAAAAGCCTAGCAATTCCGCCAGGGCTTTGGTGTTCGCCGAATAACGCAGGAACGTGCCCTCGCGCCGCACTGCCACCAGATCTTCATTCTTCAACTTGTCCAGATGGTGAGAAAGCGTTGAGTTCGCGATTTCCAGCTCCTCGCCAATCTCATTCACCACCATTCCTCCCGGATGCGCCGCCAGCAGCAGCCTGAGAATACGCAGCCGCGGCTCCGCGCCCATGGCGGAAAACATTTCGGCATAGCGCGATACCTTCTGTTCATTGGCCGATGCCAATTTAATTTCCATATTTCAATGATTATCGAAATAGTGACAGTTGTCAAGCGATGCACGTTGAAATCTCGGACGCCCCATACAGGATCAGCTACTATGATCTCGCGTTCACAACCAAACGGAGGCTACATGCAAACGCTGGCGCTGATGATGTTTCATTCCCCGCAGATCGCTATTCCTGAAGGACCAACGCCGCATATCCAGCTATTGCTGCGCTGGATCCATTTCGCAGCGGGTATTACCTGGGTCGGGCTGCTTTATTTTTTTGTTCTGATTAATGCCAAATTTCTTCCCGCACTTGACGCTTCAACACGCATAAAAGTCGTGCCCGTTCTGATGCCTCGGGCGCTGTGGTGGTTTCGTTGGAGTTCGGTTGTCACAGTGCTCGCCGGCATCTGGTATTGGATGATGATCGTAGGCGCCGACGCGCGCAACGCCCAGGCCAGCGGCGGCGGAGCCATTGGAACATTCTTCGGCATATGGACCTTGGCATTCGCCATTGAAATGGGTCTTCTTATGTCACCGGCCGAGGCCTTGAAGAAAAGGCCGGTGTTCGGCGCAATCATTGCCGCAGTCGTCATAGCTGCGGCGTGGCTTTACCTGGCGCTTAACGCTCACGGCTGGGAAAGCAATCGACTGCTGGCCATTGGCATTGGCGGCGGGCTGGGCTGGTTCATGCTTCTGAATGTGTGGGGAATTGTCTGGCGCATGCAGAAAAAAATCATCCTCTGGACTGAAGCCAGCGCCGCTGATGGCACACCTATGCCGCCGGAAGCAGCAAAGCTTGCGCGCATCGCCCATCTGGCAGCGCAGACAAATTTCGTTTTGTCATTCCCTATGCTGCTGATGATGGCCGTGGCCAGCCACTATCCTATGTTCAGATCATAAGGAATTATAGGGCGGCAGGATCGGCGGGTTGGGACGTTGCCGCGGTAAGTTCTGCTTCAGTCTTGTTGTCGTCTATTTGGCGCTGGAAATAAGCTTCCATGGCATTCGCGTCGTCAATTATT
This sequence comes from Acidobacteriaceae bacterium, assembly GCA_027307045.1. Classification (GTDB taxonomy): domain Bacteria; phylum Acidobacteriota; class Terriglobia; order Terriglobales; family Acidobacteriaceae; genus Angelobacter. The sequence goes on along the minus strand of DAHUXR010000050.1, from coordinate 20,836 downwards.
TCCAGTGGCAGGGTGATGTTGATTCGATAAACAAAACCGCAGGCATTCTCCACGCCGTGCAGGACAATCTTGGCGCCCTTGACTTCAAATCCATCAAAGTCATAGCCTGCGGCTGCAACTTCAGGCGTCCAGTGCTCGATAAAGAGATTATCATTCCGTCCCATGAATGCCAGCTTGCGATAACGCTGGAAAATTCCGGCCAACCGCAGGCGCAACTCAGCATTCGTTGCTTCCTGGAGCGCGAGCAGCTTGGACGTGGTTGCCGGGAGCTTCATAGATGGTTCAATATTGAAGGACCAATAATATCCCAACGTGGAAGAACCAGAGCACAAATTTTTACCACACATTTGGTTGCTCATTCTTTGGTGGGCGACTTCATCTTCCAGAGCATCTGGCGCAGCATACCCAGCCAAAGTTCGGCATCGGCGGAGGAGAGTTCCAGGCGACGGACCATCCTGCGGATTTTTTCTTCTTTTGCCGCGACGGCCCGCTCGCCCAGATAGCCGCTGGCGCGGAGCGCGTCTATCAGCATGGCAGTAATGCGTTCGAGCTCGGCAGACGTCGCGGATTTTGGCTGCTCTGTCTTGGAGATCGCTTTGCTCTTAGCGCGATTGCCGGCTCGGCCCGAGCTTCGCGCCAGTTCGTAAAGACACACTGCAGCAGCCTGCCCCAGATTCATCGACGTATGCTCTTCACGCGCGGGGACATGCAGCAGCCAATGGCAATGGCTGAAGTCGTCATTTGACAGCCCGCGTTTTTCCGATCCGAACAAAAGCGCAACGCGTCCTCCTGCTCGGAGCCTCTTGCGAATCACCGGTGCAGCATCTTTCAGCAACCTAAGCGGATGATTTAGTTCCCTCTTAGCAACGGCTGTTGTTCCAACCACCAGCGAGCAATCAGCCACCGCTTCCGCCACGCTGGAGTATTGCTCGGCCTTAGCCAGCAGCGGCGCTGCTCCCACTGCGGAGCGCGCTTCTCTAAAGGACGCTTCATAGGGATTTACCACCCGCAGGCGCAGGAAGCCCAGGTTGCTCATGGCTCGTGCCGCCGCGCCAATGTTGAGCGGATTGCGTGTGGACACCAGCACCACACAGAGGCGGTCGAAATCAGAAGGAGTTGGCAAGACGGACTCATTTTAACTGGATCGGCAGCTCGTCTCTCCAAGGCCACGGTGCCATTCATCCCAGGCTACGGTCATTTTGTCCCATGACCAAGCGTTTGCAGTTTCGTCTAAAAAATATTGGTTTTGACTCTTGACAAATCCTGCTAATGTATTAGCATGTGCTAGTGCACTAGCACATGGATCGTAGCGATATTCGAATCAGGAGAGCCATGAGCAACGAAAAGCATCTTCAATTGGGCCGGCGCGAACGCCAGATTATGGACGTGATCTACCGGCGTGGCCGCGCATCAGTGACTGAGGTCCTGGCCGATCTAACGGATCCGCCCAGCTATTCCGCCGTGCGCGGCATGCTGGGACTGTTGGAAGATAAAGGATACCTGCGGCATGAGCAGGAGGGACTGAAGTATATGTACCTACCCGCCGACGATACCCGCCAGGTTCGCGCCAACGCGCTGAAGCACATGGTGAAAACATTTTTCGGCGGCTCTCCGGAGCAGGCCGTGGCCGCGCTGCTGGAAATGTCTGACAGCACGCTTTCCACCAAGGACAAACAATATCTTTCTCAACTGATCAAAAAAGCGCAGCAGGAGGGACGATAGCATGCACGCTCTTTCATCATCCGCAATCATTTTGGATACAGTGGTGAAGTCAACGCTCCTGCTGGCGATTGCCTGGGGTGCGGCGCTAGTCCTGAAAAAACGTTCGGCCGCAACGCAACACATGGTGCGGACGTTTGCGCTGGCCGCTTTGCTGCTGCTTCCTTTCTCCGTGATGTTCGTGCCAGCGTGGCACCTAAAAGGGTTCCCAGAATATCCAAATAGCCGCCCTGCGACACAACAAACAGCGGCGCAGCACGTTGCAACCTCGCCGGAAACGCAGCGCACAGCTCCGTCGGCCCCCGTGAAGCGAGAGGCAGTTTCTGCCACGCCGGCAACTGCGCGAGTTAAGCGTGAGGCTCACTCCGCGAGGCCGCTTAATATTCAGCCTGCCGAGTCAGGCAGCACCAGCACTGCTGCACCCAAAATCTCACCATTCCCTGCCGATGCCATCTCTGGCGCGCCATTTGCGCCAGCAACGTCTCTGACCAGCTCCATCTCTGATTTGCTGCCTAGGCTTCTGCTTGGCCTCTGGATCGCGGGGGCTTTGTTCTTTCTGGCTCGGTGGCGATTGAACACGATGCGACTGGCAGGTTTAGTACGTCGTTCCGCCGTGCTTACTGATTCAGGCTGGAACGCGCAGGTGCGCGCGATTTCTGCTGAGTTGGGAATTGATCGCCACGTAGCCTTGCTCGTAAGCGACGAAATTGAAGTGCCGATCACCACGGGCATCCTGTTCCCGCGCATCGTGCTCTCTCTCGATTACGCGGAATGGTCTTCAACGCGGCGTTCCGCCATTCTCAACCACGAACTGGCGCACATCAAACGCCTGGACGCATTCACGCAGTCGCTGGCGAATGTGGCAGCATCGTTGTACTGGTTCCATCCACTGGTGTGGCTTATGGTCCGCGCCATGCGCGCGGAGCGCGAGCGCGCCTGTGACGATCACGTACTCGCCGCGGGCACAAAGGCTTCAGATTACGCGCATGAACTGCTGGATATTGTTTCTGGATTGCGCGAACCTGAGCTGGCAGCGGCGTTGGCCATGGCACGCAAATCACAATTGGAAGGCCGCGTTCTGGCGGTTCTGAATCCGGCTTTGCCGCGTGGGTCAGTTTCCCGCAGGGGCACGCTGGCTCTGGGCATATTAACGCTCTGCATCGTGCTGCCGCTTTCTGCGATGCGCCCATCGCCACAAAGCACTACGCCTGACACCCACACTAGCAAAGCCAAGCCGAGTCCGGCTTCCACTCCCGCAACTGCTCCTCACGCACAAGATTCATCCGCGCCGGGCACTGGCCCACAAGCACCTGAAGCTGCCACGCCTTCTTTTGACAATGATTCCGAGCCCGCGGAACCAGCTGAAATGGCGGAGGCTCCTGAAGCTCCTGAGCCATCTGAAGCGCCGGAGCCGACGGAAGCTCCCGAAGCACCAGAACCGCCTGCGATGCCTGCGTTCCAAAGCGGTAGTGTGCCCGCGGTCCCTGCTGTTCCCGCTGTGCCCGCAGTGCCGGGTGTTCCGGCAGTCCCTGCCGTCCCAGCGGTGTCTGCCGTTCCCGGCGGGGACATCAGCGTTTGCGGAAGGCGCGCCAAGCTCCACAACATGAGCATGGAATCAAACAACGGCAACAAGCATTGGACCGCCAACTGGTCAGGCGACAAATGCAGCCTCGATCTCCATGCTGAAGGCGAAGTCAAATTCAATGCCGAAGCCACAGACATTCAGAGCATCTCTTCCGGCGGGTCGTTCGAAGTAAATCTGCGCCAGGATGACACGCTCAAGCAGGTAAAGGTCACGCCATCGGCCAGCGGCCTGCAATACGTTTACAAAATCAATGGCAAGCAGCAGCCGTTTGAAGGCGAAGCTAAAGCCTGGTTCGCACAGTTCCTTCTGGCATTGGAGCGCAGCACCGGCTTTGCCGCCGATGCGCGCGTTCCCGCGCTGCTGGCCAAGGGCGGTCCCAATGCCGTGCTGGATGAAATCAGCAATCTGCAATCTGACTACGTTCGGGGCATCTACTTCCGCAAGCTTCTGGAACAACCCAAGCTGCCTTCACCGGTAGTGCAGCACGTAATCAAGCAGGCTGGTGAACAGATCAATTCTGATTATGAATTGGCCCGCGTTTTGATGACGGTGAGCAAGCAATATGATCTGGCTGACGAAGCTTCACGCACGGCATTTCTTACCGCTGCCAATAAGCTCAAGAGCGACTACGAGCATTCACGTGTGTTGATTGAGTTGCTGCACCGGCCCAACATCTCCAAGGAAAACGTCAGCATGGCGCTGAACTCCGCCGGCAGCATCAAGAGTGATTACGAAAAGTCGCGCATTCTGCTGTCGCTGCTCGACCAGAAAGCCTTTGATCAATCACAACTGGATTTTTATCTGAAGCTCGTATCGTCAATCCATTCCGACTATGAAAAGTCACGCGATCTTCTGGCTCCAATGCAGAAATACAAATTGACCGCGGACCAGACCAACCGAATCATGGACGCAACTTCCGGCATCGGTTCGGATTATGAAAAGTCGCGCCTGCTGCTGGGGCTGGCGAAGCAGGGCAAATTCGATGAAGCGCAGATGTCGAATTACCTGAAGGTAGTCGACTCCATGAAGTCTGATTATGAGCGTTCACGCAGCCTGCTGGAATTGATGCAGAACAATAGCCTGAGCAGCGCGTCCATGACCAAAGCCATGCAGAACATGTCAAAAACCGGCAGCGACTATGAGAAATCTCGCGTGCTCACAACACTGCTCAAGGCCAACAGGTTCGATGAGAGCCAGACGAATATCTATCTCGGCGTAACGGATTCCATGTCGAACAATTATGAGCGATCACGCTGCCTGATCGCGCTGATGGACCACACCAAGCTGAGCAATGACTCAGTCGGCAAAGTCTTGAATTCGGTGAGCCGGATCACGTCTGACTACGAGAAGGCGCGTGTGCTCTCCACCGTGGCGCGCTCGTATGCGTTGGATGGCGCATTGCGCGAAAGCTACATCAAAGCTGCGAACTCCATCCAGGGCGAATTCGAGCGGAACCGCGCACTGGCAGCGGTGGTGAAGAGTGCGACGCTGTAGTTTTTTCCGAAGTCTCGAGCGTAGCGAGAGATCCCTATAGCCAGAAGGCCGCAAACCAGCGGCACTCATGCTATGGATTCCAATACAGATCCAGGTTGCTAAAGGGTTCCCTCGCTTTGCCCGGGATTTCAGACAGAAGGCGTAATCGCAATCGCCCTTAGCGGACTGCCCGAGCCATTCACGATTTTGAGCGGCGCAGCGATCACCACTGCCCCGGTCGGCGGTAACTGGTCAAGGTTGCACAAGCCAGCCAGCCCGAACTTGCCGCTGCCATGCATCACATAGTGATTAGGAAAGGGCGGATCAAATGTGGCCGCGCGTCCGGCATCAGTGCCAACTGTCTCAACGCCGACGCCCAGAACGTCCCGCTCTTTGGCCAGAAAGTCTGAACACTCTTTTACAAATCCAGGAGTATGCGGACCGTCGTCCTGCAGGTTGATGTATTGCTTGGGGTCAATGCGAGCGGACCAGCCGGTGCGCAGCAGCATCCATGCTCCGGCAGGGATGCGCCCGTATTTTCTTTCCCACTGCTGTACGCGTTCCACTGTTAGCAGGAAGTTAGGATTGCTCGCCACATCGGCAGTCACGTCAATCACGCAGGCCGGGCCAACAAACTTTTTAGGATTGATCTTATCAACGCTGTTTTCCGGCAGGTCTTTGCCGCTCACCCAGTGGATAGGCGCGTCAAAGTGCGTTCCCGTGTGCTCGCCTGTCTCAAAGCCGTTCCAATACCAGGCCGGGCCGCGATCGTCATAATGCGAAAGCTCCCAGATCTTGAATGCCGGCGTGTTCGGCCATTGCGATGGCAGCGGCAGTAGCGGCGTCTGCGGACTGAGCGGCTGTGTGAGGTCTACCACTCGCAGCGCGCCGGTGTTCAGTTGAGTGATAAGTTCAGCCAGGATGTTGGACAATTGTATTTCCTCCTGTAAAAAAACCCACCACGGGAGGCACGCAGTAAACGTCTTGGACTTTCAGAGGAACTTAAAAACTGGCCTCGTCAGCTCGACAGGACCTAAAGACAACAGTTAGTTTTTGCGTTCTCCGTGTCTCCGTGCCTCCGTGGTGAGCTTCTCGATATACCGCTTAAACTGAAACCGATTCTCCAGCAACGCCAATTCCGTCACGTATCCTTTTGGCCCCACGGCCTCAACTTTCGCCACCATGGAAGTAAGATCGTTGGTTCGTAACGCGTCGTCAAAAGCATGCTTGAACTCTTCGATTGTATGAACCGTTTTAGTGCGCGCAATTCCGGAGGCGTGCGCCACGCCTTCAAGGTCGCTGCCGGTGGAAGTGGCGGTGGGAAAGCCGCCGACGGAAAGCAGGCTCTCATTGTCAAAAACAACATGCACCAGATTCTTAGGTCGATAACGCGCAAGAGTTGTGTATCCGCCAAGGTTCATCAGGATGGAGCCATCACCATCAAAGACCACAACTTTTTGCTGCGGAAGACACAGCGCAAGGCCCAGTCCGGTGGATGAGCCGAGTCCCATGGCATGCTGCAGATAGAAAAAGTTGGGCTTGTGGCCGAGCGATTGCAATTCACACGCAACGGCCCCCATGATGGTTACAACCAAGCAGTTTTCCAGTTGGTCATAGATCGCGCGCAGGCATTCAAAGCGCTGCATCATGCGGGCTCCTCCCACATGAGTTCTCGTGTGAGAAGCAGCGCCGCAGGATGCAAACTGGCATAAGCCCAGGTTTGCGCCTCAGCAATGCGCTTCTCCACTTTTGCCGGATCGTCTAAAAATGAGTACGGAATGCCCAAGGACCGCAGCAGCGGCTCCGTCACGCCACCACCTTGCGTTTGCCAGGGATCACGCTCGCCAAAGTGGCCGCGATAACTAATGAGCATGAGCAATGGAATACGATAGAGCTGCGCCAGGGAAACAATCCCGTTGATGCTGGCGAGAAAGCCGTGGTTCTGCATCAGCATGGCGGACTTCACGCCGGCAAAATGAGCGCCCGCGGAAATGCCCACGCCTTCTTCTTCCTTGGCAAGACGCACCAGGATCATTTTAGGATCGTCTTCAGCCATGCGGATCAGGTGCACCAGCCACGTTTCCGGCAACGCAGAGACCAGGCCGATATCGCATTTTTTTAGCGCGTCGTAAACCACTCCGGAGTTGGCAAGAGAAACTGGCATTCAGGAAGGAAGTAGCTTAACAGGAAGTGAGAGCATTCGGGAAGATCGCAAATCAGCAGCGCGACCTAAACTCCTAAAAGGGCAGATGCAATTTTTTGGCCAATTTGTGAATTTCTGGCTGAAACTCATCGGCCAGATTGCTGGTGACAAAGCCGGTCAATGCGAGCGCACTTCGGCTGAATCCGTGGGAAGCGTTTGCATACGGATCAGGCAAATATGCGTTGCCGACAAAGCCGCCGGCAAGCGCGCCGGCCACATTCGCCAAAGCCAGCCGCGAATGCCCGGAATCACTGCGATCAATCACAACATAGCGGACCGCATTGGCGACTCGCGCGAAGAAATTCTTGTTCGTCGAGATAAAATACCGCGGATCCTCATGCAGGATTGACGCAGCCACAAACTTTCCCCCCTGGACAGCAGCCCAACTTGCCATAAAGTCGCCATAGTTGCGGGCAAAGCCGGCGACACCCTGTCGCCATTCCGGCGGATAAGCTTTTGGCGGATTCGCCATGGTTAATCCGTCATAAAACGCAGCCACCGGATAAATACCCGGCCTGAATGACTCCACGGCAAAGTAACGCAGCTTGCCTTTTACGTTGAGCGGACTGGAAGATGCTGGATCTCCCACGGTGCTGGCCTGACCAGACGCGAGACCAGCAGTTCCCTGTTTTGTATTCGTCGGAGGCGTGGTAGCGGGTTGTCGATGATCTTGATCCGATGCCTGCGGTGCTTGCCGAGGCTTCGGTGAGTGAGGCTGAGTTCCCTGCGCGCACGCCGCTTGCGACAAGCTGTTAATGATCAAGCACCACAAAGCGCCCATGAGCAGCAATCTCTTTGTCATTAGTTCAATGGTATATCAATTGCGACTCCGCACTGTATTCACGTGCTTGTGGCAATGGCGCCCATTGTCCATATCTTCGCCGGATCGAGACGGTGCGAAAAGATTTCATCGATCTCAGCCAGAGCGGGCACAAACCGCCAGTACTGTGCGATGAAAGTGAAAGAGGTCCTGCCCTTGCGGGACCTCTTGTGTTGAAACAGTTTACTTACTGCCGCGCCATGGCAATGCGGATTGCTTCCTCGGGAGAGACCAGATGGTCTGTTTCCTCGGCTCCTTCCTGGGCCACTATCACACCCGCAGCGCCAGACTCCGGCGCCACGATCTCCGAGGTAACCGTGTGCGATTTGTTCTTGATGTTGAGCACGCAGTTCTCGCCCAGGTGTCCCAGGCCCTTAAAGAGGAACTGGCCACACGCTACAACGTGTTGCCAATGGACGACGATCTCGCGAGGCGGTTTGATCCAGACGTTGCGGTCCGGCCGGTGGACATCAGAAGAAGAGGTCAGCTTCTCACCTGTTTACAGTAGTCCCTCAGAGACATATGTTGCGCCCGATTGGCGGATGCTCAATTGAGAGGAACTTCCATGGGGATCCTATCGGGCAGATGCGAGCCGTCTCCGTCCCTGGATGCGAACGAGAAACTCGGTTTGTTTTCTGCTTTTCACCGTGAGCTGTTCCAGTGCGGCATCGATCATTTTTGCAATTTGCTTGGAATATGGTGACTGACGGCGTTCCGCAAGGCGCTTTCTGGCCTGCTGAGGCGAGAACCAGCTTGGATTGCGCCCGCTTTCCTGTGGGTCCTCAGTGCCGTGAACTTCCAGCAGGAATGCCGCAATGCGAACTTCCCTCGTGAGGGCATCGTGGCCTAACGTGCGCTTGGTATCCAGGTAATGGCCGAAGTGGCTCTCCTCAATCCTTCCGGTAACGCCCGCCTCTTCCCAGGCTTCGCGCGAGGCGCTTTCACTGGGCGACAAGGCTGGACAGAGCCGGCCTTTAGGAAAAGTCCATTTTCCTGAGCTGGTATTTACAAGCAGGAATTCCACAGACGAGCCATGCAGGCGATAACAAACGGCTGCCACCTGGACAGGCAGTTCCGTGCCCATTGCAAGCCGCGCCAAACCAGCAAAAAATCGCGCCACTTAGCCCTCCTTGATTGGCCAGGATGTTGGCCCCAAAAACATGTCTGCACAACATCTGCTGCAGTCACCTTATGGTAATTAGATGGAGCAAATCAATAACTTTGGTAATACTCCCGGCACTTTTCACCAGAGTTTAACCATCAGTACACAAATTCAGGTGCGCAATGGGTTCGCCGGCACGAAAGCTCCTTTATTGCAGGAAGTCGGACCAGCACAAACAGGCAGGAGAAGCGGTTGAGAGGGGATACTTTAGATGGCAAAGAAGAGATGGAAAGCCATGGCATTTCACACGCTCTTCCGCACCGCGTCCTCTATCCAATGGCGCAGAGCAAAGCTGAACTGTTAACCTTGTGTGGTGCGATTAAGAGCTTTGCTGGTGACTGCCCAACGTCCAATTCGCAAAGACTCTGGCCTGGTCCATTGGATGAACCAGGTCCCAAAGGAAGCCGACAAGGCTGCTGAAGGCTTCGACAGCGAAGCGGTCCACGATCTCCGGGTTGCGCTTCGCCGATGCCGTTCCATGGCGGAAGGTTTCCGCGCCATTGACCCCTACAAAGATTGGAAGAGGATGCGCCGTCAGGCTACGGCGCTTTTTGACAGCCTGGGTGCGTTGCGTGACTGCCACGTTATTACAGAATGGACACAGAAGCTCGGCCCGGCTGACGATCCCATCACAAGGCAACTTCTAAATCATCTGCGCGAGCAGGAAACAGTCCTACAACAACAGGCCAAGAGCGCGATTGATGTCTTTGATCGCAAACAATGGCAGGGATGGACGCGCCAACTTAGCCAGCGTGCCCGACGTCTGCCGCTTGGGTCGCATGTATTTCAGGTGCTTGCCCTGGAAAAATTGATCGCCGCCCGAAGGCTGGAAGCTCCGGCGCTCAAATTGGGCAATGACCTGGTGTTCCATAAGCTGCGTATTGGGCTAAAGAAGTTTCGTTATGTGGTGGAAAACTTTCTACCGCAACTACATCACGAATGGAAAGCAGGTCTTAAACACATCCAGGATTTGCTGGGTGAAATCCATGACCTGGATGTGGTCCGAGAATCCGTTTTGTCGATCTGCGCTTCCGCCGCGCCTGCGGCGCGACAACGATGGGAAGAAGCTGTGGCGGCGGAGCGCCTGCAACGAGTCAATCTATATTCCGAGGTTATGGTGGGCGACGGCTCCTTATGGCGCGTTTGGCGGTCCGGCCTGCCTCAAGGGAAAGCTGCGCGACAGGCGTCGCTCAAGAGGCTGCAAGCCTGGTCGGCTTTCATGGATAGCGACCTGCAGCATAACCGCCGCGTTTCCCGGTTCGCCATTCAAATTCATGACAGCCTGGCGCGCCTGGGCCTCTTGAAGGGCGCCAAAAATTCACGCGAATTGCTGAAGGCGGCAGCCATGGTCCATGAAGTTGGCAGATTTGCCGGCGAGAAAAATCACCACAAAACCACTCACCAGATGGTCAGCAATCTCGATCGCATCGTGGGATGGACGCGGCAGGAAGTGATGACCATGGCCAGCGTAGCGCGCTATCATCGCGGCGCTCTTCCTCAAGCCGCCCGATTGCGGGATATTCCCATCGCACAGCGGAAGGTCATCATGCTGCTGGCGGGCATTCTGCGACTGGCCAATGCATTGGACGACGAGCGTGATGGCCAGATCAAGCGGATCAAGGTGACCCAACGCGCAAACTATATCGAAATACAAGCCCAAGGGCTGCGCATGGACAGCATGTTGGCAGTAAAGATTGCCGCAGGCCGCTACTTACTGGAGATTAACTGCGGCCTTCCCGTGTTGGTGCGGGCCATGCCTAAACCAACAACCATCCAATAAGTTTCCTTTATATGTTCCGATAGATATTTTCACGCGATATTTACACAGCTGTTGCGCGGCTTTAACCTTGAGTTGCTACAAATATGGTGCATGCAGGAAAATTGCTTTGACACGGTAATTATCTCCGACTTGCATCTGGGTCCTGAAGTCAGCCAGGCGGGCGCAGCCCTTGCGTTTCTGCAAGCGGTTCGCTTTAATCGGCTTATCCTGCTGGGCGATATCTTTGCCGACCTCAACTTCCGCCATCTCACCCAAGAGCACTGGAAATTTCTGGGGCATATCCGAAAGCTCTCAAACCCGCGCCATGCCATCAGTACGATAGTTTCGCCGTCACGAATGCGTTCTTGAGCAAGGTGGGCCAGTTCATGTTTCTGCGATTGCAGAAAAACCATTCCAAAAACCAACAGTTTGCCCGCTACCTGGACCGGCTTAACACACGATGGTTGCGTCTCTCAGAGCAGGTAGCACATGGCGCGCTCAGCTACGCAAAACCTGGCAAGGCTGAGCGCATTTTTTGTGGACACACGCATGCAGCGCTGGCCCGTGAGCGGGACGGCGTTGAGTATTTACAACGCGGGCGGGTGGGTCGATCAGCGATGCACCTATGTCGCCATCGGCCCGGAAGGAGTTGCCATTCATGAACACATCCCCGAAGCTAACAATCGTGATTCCAGCCAAGAACGAATCGCGGCTTTTGCCGACGCTCCTGGGGTCTCTGCGCCGGCAGGATTATGGCCTGATGAAGTCTACGAAGGTATTCCTTTTCTGGGTGAATTTCCTCCAGGGAAAAAGGGCCGAATCATTGAGGCGGCGCAGGTCACAAGAAATCTTTGTCTCGCGCATGCAGCCGCCTATCGCACCATTCATTCTTTGCAAAAGGACGCCAATGTCGGCTGGGCGCAACACCACGTAGTATTCAAACCGCGCCGGCCAGATTCGGCCGTGGACCGCTGGTTGTGCAACTTCATTCAGCGGAGATTCAATGACAACTTTGCCCAAGGCATCCAAAGTGGTCGAGCGCCGTTTCCGTTCAACAAATTTGGTCAAACACTGCCTGAAGTCAAAGGCACTTGCGATTTTGTCGGGGCCTGCGCCTGGCCGTGGAGCACTTTGCCGGGTTCAGGAAGCCGATTTACATTCTTGAAAATGGAGTGCCCTACCGCGAGGACCGCATCCGTCCCTGGGCGATTGAATCCATCATCAAACAGATGCAGGGGCTCCTGGCGGACGGAATCGATTTAAGAGGATATTGCCACTGGACCTTGGTGGACAACTTTGAATGGAATGAGGGTTGGCACTTACGCTTCGGATTGTTTGAACTCGATCCGGCTACGCAGGGTCAGGAAGCCCCGCCCCAGCGCAAAAGTTTATGAAAGGATGATCCAGCAGAGCAGCGGCAAGGATCGCATCGTTGGGCCTTTCAACACAGAAGCACCAGATTCAATCCAGAACATATCTAATCTTGCCTTGAAGGAAATGGAGACGGCATCGCGCGCGATCATGACCAAGAACGAAGGCACGTAAGGCAAGTAGGGGGCCGCACTAAGCGCTGATTCGGACAAACTTCCCAAGTTCATTTGTGCGAACGACATTGAGCTCACCACGATGGTGCCGAATGATGTCAGCCAGAATTTCATCCAGTGCCATGGACGGGGCATAGCCAATGAGCTGGTTGATTTTGGATAAATCGGGCACGCGGCGCATCATGTCCTCAAACCCTTCTTCATAGGCCTGGCTATAGGGAATGAAAACAATCTGTGAATTTGACCCGACTAAACGCTTGACGCGTTGAGCTAATTCCAGGACGGAAATCTCGTCGGTCGAGCCGATGTTGTAAACGCTTCCATTGGCCTCAGGGTGTTCCGCCAAGCCGATCAATGCCTGCGTGGCATCGGTGACGTGCGTGAAACAGCGGGTCTGCGAGCCATCCCCGAAAACGGTCAGATCGTTTCCGAGGAGCGCCTGCTTGATTAAACTGGGAACAACCATGCCATAACGACCGGTCTGCCGTGGTCCCACCACATTGAACATTCGGGCCACTACGGTCGGCACGCGCTTTTCTTTCCAATAGGCAATGGCCAGGAATTCATCAATCAATTTGGAGCAGGCGTAGCTCCAGCGGCCCTTGTCCGGAGGACCAAGGACCAGATCATTGCCTTCCTGAAAAGGAACAGTATCCTGCTTGCCGTAAACCTCAGATGTTGAGGTAATAAGAACGCGCTTCTTCTTCTTGGCGGCCAATTCAAGAACGATTTCAGTGCCCCGAATATTTGTCTTCATGGTGCGCGTGGGGCTTTCAACGATCAACTTGACTCCAACGGCGGCGGCAAGATGGTAAATGACATCCGCCGAGTCCACCACCTCAGCCATGAGGCGTTCATTGGTCACGCTATCGATAAAATATTCGAAATTATTGAATGTCTTTAGCGCTTTAAGGTTGTGAATTGAACCAGTCGAAAGGTCATCCACAATCGTGACTTCGTCACCGCGAGCGACCAGCCGCTCGGCAAGATGCGATCCGATAAAACCCGCACCACCCGTTATAAGAACCCTCATCCCTTTCTCCTTGAAGCCGCTTTTATCTGGAGTGTATGCATCATAGCAATTGCCCAGGCAAACGGACAAAAAAATATGTTAACGCGTTTTCCGTTTTTGGCTTCGCAGAAAAACAACAGACCGGTTTTGCCGACAGATTGCTTAGAAAATTCTCTAATCTCCGAACGTCGGCCGCAATTGGAGCGCTCCATCCTGCATTGCAAAATCCAGAGCCCGGTTTTTTCCATTAGAGCGTCCGACACTGTAATAAGTGAGGCCAGCCTTGGACATGGTTTCAGGAGAATATAAATTTCTTCCGTCCAGAACCAGGGGAACGGCCAGCAATCTGCAAAGACGCGTAAGATCCAGAGCGGCAAATTCTTTCCATTCTGTGAGGATTAGTAGCGCGTCAGCATTGTCCGCCGCGGCATAAGAATCCCTGGCGTAAGTTACGGTCTTTCCCAGGACTTCTTTTGCTTTTCCCATTGCCGCAGGGTCAAAGCAGGTCACTTTACAGCCTTCCGCCAGCAGTCCCTGGATAACATTGATTGCCGGCGATTCGCGTATGTCATCCGTGCCGCCTTTAAATGCCAGCCCCAGGGCCGCAATGCGCTTGCCCTTGAGCGTTCCTACCGCTTTACGAACCTTCCGCAAGAACCGGTCAATTTGTTCCTGGTTTATCCTTGATACTTCTTCCAGCAGGTTCCAGCGGCTGCCGCACGCCCGCGCCACGGACTGAAATGCAGCGACGTCTTTGGGAAAGCACGAACCGCCATACCCTATCCCGGCCCTCAGGAATTTCTGCCCAATTCGCTTATCGCTCCCGATGCCCCTGCGTACTTCTTCAATATCAGCACCAACGCGCTCAGATACGTTGGCTACCATGTTGATGAAAGAGATTTTCATCGCCAGAAAAGCATTGGAAGCGTGCTTGATGAGTTCCGCGCTTTGAGTCGAGGTTTCCAGGTACTCCATCTCCTCAGCGTTATCCCGACCCGGAACAGCTCCGGATTCACGGGAATAGCTTCCATCGAGCAGCGGTGCGTAAACTTCCCGCATGAGTTTTCTGGCCTGGTCGCTGTCCGCGCCAACTACGATCCGGTCTGGATAAAGGAAGTCAGTTACAGCAGTTCCCTCACGCAAAAATTCAGGATTTGAGACAACGTCAAAATCCTCAATGGCACAGCCATTTTGCAGCATCAACTTCTGTATCCACGCATTGGTATAGACGGGCACGGTGCTTTTTTCGACGATCAGCTTGTAGCCGTTCGACCGCTGCGCGATCTCATGGGCCACGGATTCGACATAAGAAAGATCTGCCTGCCCGTCAGCCCCCTGTGGCGTTCCCACCGCAATCACAATGGCTGTGGCCCCGCGAATGGCTTCAGCCGAATCACAAGAGAATCTCAGCCGCTTGCCATGGTTGCGCCCCAGCACCTCAGGCAGAAATTCCTCATGAATCAGGACCTCCCCGGCATTCAGGGCGGCGATCCTCTCCACATTGTTGTCCACGCACACAACCTTGTGGCCAAGTTCGGCAAAGCAAGCCGCAGCAACAAGCCCTACATAACCAGAACCGATGACAGCAATTTGCACCAGTAGCCTCTCTTTGGAAGTGGAGATGAATAAGTACTTTACCAGATGGATTGGACAAGTTTGCGGACTTATTTCTCCTAGGTAACCAAAGAGTGTTCCGTATCGAATTAGGTGCATCGCCTGAGGCGGCATTTTTGCGTGCTAAGGCGAAGCATTAATTTTTGGAGTGTTTTAGATAAAGATTTTCATTGCTTTGGACAATGGCCGGAAGGCTGAATTCGGTTTCAATCCGTTGCCGCGCCTTGGCTCCCAGCTGCTGACTCCCTGAGCTGCCGATGTCGATCAGGCGTACGATGGCATTGGCAAGAGCTTCTGGCGCACGCGGCGGCGCAATGAAACCGCTATCTGCGACGATGTACGCGCAATCGCCGACATCTTGTTACCGCACACGGAACGCCGCAGGCCATGGCCTCACCAACGGAGTTGAAAAATCTTCTCCCCAAGCGGAGGCGGAACAACCGAGATCGAATGCGTTGTTCAAGCGTGGAATGTCCGCCCGCTCACCCAGCGAGATGATCGTGAGCCCGAGGTTCATTTTGCTGGATTGCTTCCGCTAACTCTGGTTGTGTGGCGCTGACGCCACTTCCAGCCAGCACGAACCTAGTTTGCGGATGGGAGCGAACTACCATAGCAGCCGCCTTGAGGAAACCTACATGGCCTTTCCTAGGATGGTAGGGAGCTACCAGCCCGACCAAAACAGTATTCTCGGCGATGCCCAGTTCTGCCCGGACCAAGTTTTGGGAAATTAGAGCGAGATTTTAGAACCGGCTTTCAAAATCCGCGAAGGCTTCTTCCAGCTTCCATTGGGTTTGGGCTTTTTCGCTGGCTGCCAGCATGGCCGCGCAGCGCGCGGAGGACGGTTTGCGCGCGCTAATCTTATCTGTGGCACAGGCAGCCGCACGCTGGGATGTGGCGGCAGTTTTCCAAAGACTTTCTCCCGGTAAAAAGCTGTATTCCAGGCTGGCGCGCGCGAACTTTTTTAAATCCCGATATTTCAGATGGTAGGTTTCCGCGGCGCGCTCAAATTCCTGCGTGATGTCGCCGCGGGAGACGCCGGGATCGTCGGTGGCAAGCGCGACCGGCACGCCAAATTTAAGGTACATGGGCAGCGGATGATGATCGCCGGTAACATTAAGGATCACGTCATTGCTGGTGAGGCATATTTCGACCAGAACGTTGTGGTGCGACATCATACGAAGAAGGGCTTCAGGATCGGATTCTTGCATCACGTCCACGCCATGACCAATTCGCTCAGCATGGCCTTGTTCAATGGACGCGCGTACATGGAACAGCTCTTCCGGAGGAACAAGGTTTTGCGTCAGCTCTCCCGCGTGCAGCGTGATGTGAACTTTGGGATAAACGCCGTGAAGAAAATCGAGCATGCCCATGTGCAAAGTGAAATCACGAATCGGCAGGTATGCGTCTTCAGGCATCACGAGATTCAAGCCGACGACGCGCGGATCTTTTGAGGCCAGGTCAAAGCCGGCGAGTATCTGGGCAAAGACCATTTCTTTTGGTAGGCCGCGCGCCACTTGATAAAGATAGCGGGCCTGCACATTGCAGCCGGGATCGGACTTTGGCTGGCCGCAGCGAAGTTCTTCCTGTTCTTTCTTTTCCGTATCGTCCAGAAACTTGCTGGCGTCAGCCACGATCTTGGTAAGGCCGCTGGACAACAGCTGCTCGCGCAGTTTGCTGAGATCATCATTCCATCCCAGAGACGCGCCCAAGCGCGCTGCGGCACCGCCATCAGGGTTGAACATGATCTCCATGTATTGCAGATGACCAGCCGCTGCGCGCGATCTTGCTTCCACCAGCATCTCAGGAGTATGTCCGTTGGTGGCAGGACCAAACTTGCCGAAGGTGGAAAAGAAATGGTCATGGCCGGATTCAAGGCCGGGGACGAATTGGCGCATGGAGAAAGCGTCGAGCAGATGGCTATAAAGAATGCTGTCCTGCAGGGCGGCACTTGCTGGCGGCTTGCCAGCCGCGGGATCGCACGGAGGCTGCGTGAGCGCAAGAGCAGCGCGATCAACGCATAATCCATCTTGAACGGCGAACTTGATGAAGCTTTCCGCATAGACCGCGCCGGAAAGATGGTTATGAAGATCGGCGCCCTTTGGCATTTGTTGCAGAAATGCGTGCAAGAGCAAAGGCTGGTTGCGGATCGAATCAAAATATCGGGCGGTCTTTTGCTCTGCTGAAACGGCCGGCGCAGGCTTCTTCTGAGACGAGGCGAAAGGAGCATGAATCGCAATAAAAACGGTGAGTAGAGAGATGCGCAGAAATTTCAACGAGCGCGAGACTAACATGGAAGGAACTATAGCATTACAATTTGAGTTCCGCACGGCGCTGAGCTGCGCTTGCGATTGGAAAGGATTGCGCGACCAACCATGAGCATCAGCGACGATTTTACGCAGGCGGAATTCGCAGCCAAACATATTTCCTCCAAGAGCCCCATCAGGCCGACCGTGGCGATTGTGCTGGGATCGGGGCTGGGAGGATTTGCCGACGAGATGACGGACGCGGTCCGCATTAGTTACAACGATATCCCGCATTTTGCGCGCTCCACCGCTGTGGGCCACGCGGGCCAGTTGGTGATGGGCAATATTGGCGACTGCCCGGTGGTGGTGATGCAGGGACGCGTGCATCTTTATGAAGGCTATCCCGTGCGCAGCGTTGTGTTTCCCATGCGAGTTTTTTCGCGTATGGGAGTGCACGCCGCAATCCTGACCAATGCGGCTGGCGGCATCAATAAGGAGTATGGACAGGGTCGGCTGGTGGCCATCAGCGACCACATTAACCTGCAAGGGCAAAATCCGCTGGTGGGGCAGGAAGATCCGAACCTCGGTCTGCGATTCATCGACATGAGCGAAGCGTATTCGCGGGATTATCGACGGATGGCGATCGATGCGGGAAAGAGGCTGGGAATTCCCGTGGGCGAAGGTGTTTACGCAGCCATGCTGGGGCCAAGCTATGAAACGCCGGCGGAAATACGCTTTCTGCGGACGATTGGCGCGGACCTGGTGGGAATGTCCACGGTGCCGGAAGTAATTGCCGCGCGACAAATGGGAATGAAGGTGCTGGCGATTTCCTGCGTTACCAACATGGCCGCCGGAACGACGGACGCTCCGATCAATCATGAAGAGGTGCTGGAGATCGGAAAGAAAATTTCCGGGCAATTTAAAGCGCTGCTGCGCGAAGTGGTGCCGCTGATCGCAAAGGACGTGGCGCAGGGATGATGGCAACTCATTCGTCCCCGATGACACGATGAACCAGCGGACGTTTTTGAAGCGGTACGGCGGCGGCAATCGTATAACTCTTTTCGATGAGCGGAGTGGCACTCGCCAGCCGCTCGGCTGAGTTGTAATGGACGGTGCAAAGCGCTTCACCGGCGGAAACAGAGTCGCCAACTTTTTTGTGAACAATGATTCCCACGGCGGGGTCGACGGATTCTTCTTTCCGCGCGCGGCCGCCGCCCAGCAAGACTCCTGCTGTGCCGATCTGCTCACACATGATCGCGGTCACAAAACCTGAAGCGGGGCTTTTGATCTCGGCTTTTTGTTTTGCCTGCGGCAGCAGCCCATGATCATCGATCACCGCGGCATTCCCGCCCTGCAGTCGAATCACCTCGCGGAATTTCTCGCGGGCCTTGCCGCTGGCGATCATCTCTTCCGCCAGTCCCCTGCCTTCAGCAACGCTGCGGACGCGCCTGCCCAGAAGAAACATTGATGCGGAAAGAACCAGACTGAGTTCGCGCAGATCGTCCGGGCCATGGCCGTTCAGCACGTCAATGCATTCGGCGACCTCCAAGGCGTTCCCTACAGCGTGGCCCAGAGGCTGGTCCATATCAGTAATCAGCGCAGAGACACGCTTGCCCAGGCGCTGCCCGGTTTCCACCATCAGCTCGGCCAGAATGACCGCGTCTTTTTCTGACTTCATAAACGCACCGCTGCCGGTCTTTACGTCCAGCACAAGAACGTCAATGCCTTCCGCCAGCTTCTTGCTCATGATCGACGCGCAAATGAGGTAAGGACTTTCCACCGTGCCGGTAACGTCACGCAGCGCATAGAGCTTCTTGTCAGCGGGCGCGATCTCAGCGGTCTGGCCGATCAGTCCAGCGCCACACTCGGCCAGCACGCGGCGAAAATCGGCAACAGAAAGATTCACGTTGAAGCCCGGAATCGATTCGAGCTTGTCCAAGGTGCCGCCAGTGTGGCCAAGGCCGCGTCCGCTGATCATGGGAACGTACAGGCCCGCCGCCGCCACGATAGGCGCAATGATCAAAGACGTTTTGTCACCGACTCCGCCGGTGGAATGCTTGTCGATCTTGGCTGCCGGAAGCTCGGAGAAGTCGAGCACCTGGCCGGAGTTAAGCATTGTTTCAGTCAGCGCGGCGAGTTCAGCGCGCGTCATGCCGCGCAGCAGCACGGCCATGAGCCATGCCGACATCTGGTAGTCGGGAATCTCGTCACGGGTATAGCCGTTGACGAGAAACTCGATTTCATTGCGCTGGAGCTCGACACCATCGCGCTTACGGCGGATCAGGTCTGTGACTAGCATGAAGGCGATTTACGTCAGGCGGAAAGTTTCCGGCAGCATGTCGGCGATATTCATCTCCATGTAGTCGGTCTGGCCGCGAAAGACCACAGCCGTGTTTGCGCCGAATTCGGCAATCACCTGGCGGCAAGCGCCGCAGGGAGGGCACGGCACGTCATTTTCCGTGACCACGGCAATGCCCTTCAGCTTGAGCTTGCCCTGGACCTGGTGGACGGCGTTAAAAATCGCCGCGCGCTCGGCGCACATGGTAAGCCCGTAAGAGGCGTTTTCCACGTTGCTTCCGGTATAGAGGTGGCCGTCGTCGGTAATGACGGTGGCCCCAACGCGAAACTTTGAATATGGCGCGTAAGCGTGTTGCAGCGCGGCCGTGGCCATCCCCAGCATCATGGCGCGCTCTTTGTCGGTGAGTGAGATTGGTGGCATTCAGTGACTCCTCAGTGAGAACAGATACAGTAACATTTTGTGGTGAATTTAATATCGTAACGCATTTCCATGAGCGAAGCAATAGCGAATCAACCGTTTTACTCGGCGTCATACGCTCTTCCGATGATTCGGCTTTAAGCCGCTGCAAGCGTCCCACGTTCCAAACCAACCGCGGCTGACGATTTAAGTTTTCAAAGATCCGAAACTTCCCTGCCGCCTGGGCGGCTCTTTCTCCGATCCAGTCACACCAGCGTGAATCAGCGGTAAGATTTTGTTTCCCGATCACGGCGATGTCGGCGATTCCGGCGATCTCGGCGATCCCGGCGACAGTAAAGCCGCGCGGCGCAAATTCGCCGCGCTACAAACTGTGATCCTGAACGAGCGGCGGATGCCGGGAGTGAAGGACCTAAATCGGCGAAGCCCACCCTACCCCCTCCCTTGGTGTCCCACCGCATCCCAGCTCATCCCAGAACGGCGTAGGTTTCAGCATGCTCGTGTGGCACCGCCGCCCTCGGCGGTGTTCCGATCCTCTCCTGATTTCCTGATGATTTGATCGTCCGGACCGCGCCGCTTTTGTGCGGGCTGGGGTGCGATGACCGGCTGTACCGGCCTTCGTTCAGCGCCAGTTTGCGGCGCCATCGTCCTCCGTAAGCAGGCCTCGTAAGCCTCTCTCCCTTCCGGCGTGTCGGTCCTGTACATATCCGGCGTAGGCCTGAATTCCACCGGCTCGATCCTCATTTTCAATCCGCGCTCATCCACGTCCATCCGCGGTAACCCTTCTGCTCCTCCCTTGCCTCCGTTCCTCCGTGTTTCAAAGGTTTGGGGTTGGGTTTGGTTTTGGGGTTGGGTTTGGTTTTGGGGTTGGGTTTGGTTTTGGGGTTGGGCTTGGTTTTGGGGTTGGTCTTCGCTGATTGCTGACTGCTGGCGGCTGAGTGCTTCCTCTTCATCCACCGTCTCCCGCACCATCTCTTCGTCCTTCGCCT
>DAHUXR010000004.1 GCA_027307045.1 Acidobacteriaceae bacterium | reverse complement strand
CGATTTACCCACCCAATTTTTCCGCAAGTTCATCAAGATAAAAGTCTTTTTGAAATTTTAATCTTCTACTCGCTCGATTCTAATGACGCTGGCGCATTGTACTGCCTGAGGGCTGACACCGTCTTCCGGCAATGCACGTCGAGATGGCCGCGCAAAAACCATCTGCAGTCGATTTGCATGGTGTCCATAAGACATGGGCAACAGGTTCCAGAGAGGTACAGATAGGAACCGGGCTAATAGGTGTCAGCGCTGTTCCGAGCCACGGTCAATGAACCGTGGCCGGATGCAGGTAAACACTTAAGGAGCGCAGCCAAATGAGCCGTAAACAGCCTGAAGGATTTTTCCTGTCTGAAAACTCCTCCAAAGCCAGACTTCGGGAAGCGGAAAACGCAAGAAAAAACAGAGCAGAGATTGTTAAAGCCTATTCACAGGGCAAAGTCTCTCGCCGCGATCTAATCAAGTGGGGCCTAATCACAACTGGTGGCATGCTGGCCCCCATTCACGGTCTTAACCCATTCGTAAACAGCGCTTACGCGGGTTCCTTAAATGGTCCCACAGGCGCGCCGCCCAGCCCTGGACTCAATGGTCTGGCATTCACGCAGCCCATGCTTCGCTTTGAGCTGCTTGACCGCAATCCCATTTCTTCAGCCACTCCAGCCCCCACCGCATTAGCCAATCAGACACCCATCAATATGGCCCCTGAATTGGGCGGCGGTCTGGGCCCAATGGAAGGGCGTCCTCCGGGACAGGATTGGGCGCACCAGCGTTTTGATGAGTTCGCGCCGCAAGTGCTGATTGAAGCCACGCAGGAAGGCGCCAAGGTCAACACTAAAAACGGCCAGAGCATTCATCCCAAGTTCCATCCGAATCTTCCAGATCAGGGTCCGCTGGCAATGTGGACTTTTAACGGAACCATTCCGCCGAAGTTGGCGATTGGCCGTTACGGCGAACCGATCATCTTCCGCCATCACAACCTGCTTCCCGCTGATGTCACGAAGAACGGCGGCTTTGGACGCCACACAATTTCTACCCACGAGCACAACGGGCACCACGGCGCGGAAAACGACGGCTTTACCGGCGCGTTCTTCTTCCCCGGACAGTTCTATGACTATCACTGGCCCATCATCCTGGCTGGGCATGACAGCATCAACGTTGACGCTACCGATCCAATGGCCGGCAGCCCGACCGACGCGGGCGGAATCAACAAGGTCCCGGGTGACTGGCATGAGACCATGTCGACCCACTGGTTCCACGATCACATGTTCAGCTTCACTTCGCAGAACGTGTACAAGGGCAACGCTGCCATGTTCAATCTCTACAGCGCGCTCGATCGTGGCAATGAAGAATTGAATGATGGCGTAAACCTTCGCCTGCCTAGCGGCTCCTCAAAATCATGGGGCAACCTGGATTACGACATCAATATCATGCTGGCTGACAAGGCATGGGACGCAAACGGGCAGCTCTACTTCGATATCTTCCAGCTCGATGGATTTATCGGCGACGTGATGACCGTGAACCTGTGCTACAGACCGTTCTTTGAAGTGGAGCGCCGCAAATATCGCTTCCGCATCCTGAACGCCAGCGTTTCCCGCTTCTTCAAGCTGTCATTGAGTGACGCGTCACCGATGGTCCAGATTGCCAACGACGGCAACCTGCTGCCTCAACCGGTTACGCTCACCCAGCTCGACGAGCAGGGCATTGCAGAGCGCTATGACATCATCATCGACTTCTCTCGCTATAACCTTGGCGATAAAGTCTGGCTGGTGAACCTCTGCGAGCACCAGGATGGCAAGAAGCCTTCGGCTGATCGCTCACTGGCTGACGCACTGGCCGGTAAGTCTTCAGATCCTTGCGTTGGTAAGTTCCTGGAATTCCGCATCACCGCAAATCCGGCCAAGCCTGATCTGAGCCAGATTCCTGCGCAAATGATCCCGAACCCTGATCTCTCGAATGTCCCCGTGGTACGCGAACGGACGTTTGAGTTTGGCAGCGGCGCCAAGAGTCTTACCGATCCAACGGATAAAGATCCGTGGGGCGTTAAGACAGATGGTGGCACCATGCTGCAAGCCGACTATGGCCGGGTAGCCGCGGCGCCCACACCGGGCACGCGTGAAATCTGGACCCTGAAGAATGCCGGCGCAGGGTGGGACCATCCAGTTCATATCCACTTTGAAGAAGGCCAGATTCTTGCCCGCAACGGCAGCGCAGCCAATGTGCCGGCGTGGGAAAAAGGCCGCAAGGACGTGTATCGCCTGCGTCCGGGTGGAAGCGTAACTCTCACCATGCAGTTCCGTGAGTTCTACGGAATGTTCATGGAGCACTGCCACAACACCGTGCATGAAGATCACGCCATGCTGGTTCGTTGGGAACTGGATCGCGGCCTTGTACCGATGCCGACTCCAATCCCGACTCCCCAGGGTGTGGGCTACATCGCATCAACCACTCTGCCGACAGCGTTCAATCAGCCTTCAGGAGGGGCTAATACCCGCAGTAACACGAATAGCGGCGGTTCTGGCTCCGGCTCCGGCAAGGGCGGCAATGGCGGAGGCGGCGGTCTGGATACTGGCGCCTCCGGCGGCGGCTCTGGCTCAGGAAAAGGTGGTTCTAACAGCGGCGGCGGGAGCGGTTCCGGCAAAGGCTCCAGCGGCGGCAGCGGCAAAGGTAAATAACTGAAGAGGAAACAAGTGGCGGGCCGTCCTTCCGGGGCGTCCCGCCGCTTTTAACAACATGATTATTTGGGAACCGAAGGAACCAGACACCATGCGACGGAATGGTTGGGCCATCTTTGCGGCAACAGCTGCATTCATGCTCTGTGCTGCATCTTACTTAACGGTCGGCGTAACGCCGGCCGCAGCTGACAACTCCTATTGGGGCGCGAATTATTTCCCCAACGTCCCACTCATCACGCAAGACGGAAAAGCCATCCACTTTTATGACGATATGCTGAAAGGCAAAATCGTCCTGATCAACTTTATTTACACCGAATGCGGCGAAACCTGCCCGCTTGAAACCGCAAAACTGGCCCAGGTTTACAAATTGCTCGGCGACCGTATGGGCAAAGACATCTTTTTCTACTCCATAACCGTTGACTCCAAGCGCGACACCCCCGCCGTCTTAAAAGCTTATGCAAAGAGATTTCACACCGGGCCGGGCTGGTACTTCCTGACCGGGAAGAAGGAAGATATCGATACCGTCCGCAAGAAAATTGGTATGGCCGGACGCCTGGACGAAGACCCGCTTACCGGACACACCAGCAGTTTGACCCTGGGCAATGAACCGCAGGGCCAATGGATGCAGGACAGTTCCTTTGACGATCCGCATTTCATCGCCACAATCGTCGACAATTGGCTGACGCCCGGCTATCGCAAGGCCGGCAACAGCTATGCGAACGTGCCAAAGATAGACGAATCCGTGGGCGGTGAAGGCCCCTCTATGTTCCGCACACGTTGCGCAGCCTGCCACACCATCGGTGGTGGTGATGGCGTCGGCCCGGACCTGCTCGGCGTAACGACGGCTCATGGGCGCGACTGGGTTACCAGATACATTCTTGCGCCGGACAAAGCGCTCGCGGCAAAAGACCCCATCGCCATGGCTTTGTTTAAAAAATACAACAAAGTCAAAATGCCAAACCTGCATTTGACTCCAGTCGATGTAAAAACTTTGCTCGACTATTTCGATAAACAAACGGCTACCGTCGCACAGGCCGGTGACTCATCCGCGGACAGTACAGGCGCGATGAAGCCCGAGCCGGTTTCCACCAAAACCAGCCAGGTGCCAGGCAGAAACTAATTGCCGTCCAGGCTGCGAGTGGGCCGCCCGATGCTTGAATGCGTCGGGCGGTTTTTTGTGGGAGCAGTACTTAGCAATTGGCACATGGCAATTAACCTGAGCTTGGAAGCTTTAGGCGGAATGAAATACCCAAGGTGTCCTGTGCGGAAAAGGCAGACTTTCTGAGTAGCCTCCCTTTTGTAGATGTGCCCTTTTACGATTGATTGCGAGAGGCAAGGAGTCAAAGGCCAATTGCCAATTGCTAATTGCTGGTTGCTTCCCTGTTACAATCTCTCCCTCATGTTTACGCGTCCCCCCGGATTCACATACAAAAACGACGAACTTCATTGCGACGGTCTCGCGATCAACAAGCTCGCAAAAAAGTTTGGGACGCCTTTGTATCTTTATTCCGCAACAGCCATACGCGAGCGTTATCGCGTGCTGGAAGGGGCTTTCCACCACGTAAAGCACACGCTGTGTTACTCAGTAAAGGCCAATTCAAACCTGAGCATTCTGCGGCTGCTAGCTGGCATGGGCGCGGGCTTTGACATTGTTTCCGGCGGCGAACTGGAGAGGGTTCGTCGCGCACATAAAAAGTCGCTCAGCAAGGTAGTGTTCTCCGGCGTCGGTAAAACCGCTGACGAATTGCGCTTGGCGCTTCGCAGCGGCATTTTGCTGTTTAACGTTGAGAGTGAAGGCGAACTGGAGCTGCTGGCTGCCTGTGCCGCCGAGCTGCGCAAGGTCGCGGACATCGCTTTGCGCGTAAATCCTGACGTGCCGGCGGAAACGCATCCGTATATTTCCACCGGCCTGCGTGAACACAAATTTGGTGTGCCCATGAGCAGCGCGCGCGAACTCTGCCGCCGTGCCGCGCAACACAAATATCTTCGCGTCGCCGGCGTGAGCCTGCACATTGGCTCGCAGATTGGTGACGTGACGCCCTTTCATCTGGCCATGGAACGCGCGGTGGATCTGGCGCTGGAACTCCTGGCCGACGGCCACAAAATCCGATTTATAGACGCGGGCGGCGGTCTTGGCATCTCATACAACAGCTCTGCTCCAATCGAATTTAACGATCTTGCCCATCGCTATGAGGAGGCAATCACAGAGCCGTTGCTGAGAATGAAGAAACCCATTCCACATCTGCTGCTGGAACCCGGCCGCTCCATCATCGCTCCAGCCGGTGCGCTGATCACGCGTGTGCTCTATCTCAAGCGGAATGGCAACAAGCGTTTCACAATCGTGGATGCGGCAATGAATGACCTGATTCGACCGTCGCTATATCAGGCGCGGCATGAGATCACACCGGTGAATCTGGTCAAAGGGCGCAGCGAGCGTGTGCAATCTGATATCGCCGGTCCCGTTTGCGAAAGCGGTGACTTTCTGGCTCGCGACGCGATTCTGCCTGCTGTCGCCCAGGGAGAGAACTTGTGCATTCTGGACGCCGGAGCTTACGGCATGTCGCTGGCTTCCAACTATAATTCCCGGCCGCGCTCGGCTGAAGTACTAGTGGATGGCACTCGCGCGAGGCTGATCCGCCGCCGTGAAACAATGAAAGATTTGCTGCAACAGGAGGCCGCCTGCTTATGACCGATCTCAAGGCCCTGGCCTACGAATTTCTTCATGAAGCCCAGAACTCGCTCAAGACCGACGGCTACCTCAACCCAACGGCCATCGTGATCACACCGGACGAGAACCTTATCTTCGATATTGAGTTTGAAACCGAAGAAGAACGCGACGAAATTTATTCTGAGATGATGGACGTAGCGCAGCAAAAAAATGCCGGCGCCATCATCACCGTGAATGACGTTTTTCCAGATGACGCCGCGGGCTCTCCTGTCCAGTTGCAGGGTGAAGGCTGGGGCCAGTTGGCTGAAGCGCCGACTGAAGCCATTCTGATTACCGTTTCCGGCAGCGGCTTTGATACATGGAGCCTGATCTGTCCATACTTCCGACGCGACGATCGCATCAATTTCCACCCTGCGCGGGAAATTCGCAATCCCGGCGGAGAAGTTGAACTGTTGGGCGACTGGACCGGCAAGGCAGGAGCGGCATGATAGGAGCAGCTAGCAAATAGGATTTGGCAATTAGCCTTTCTCTCGTGGCTGTAAACTTTCTATCCACAATTGACTAATATTCGATCTGAAACAATCTTTCTATTCTCCGACTCGCCCCTCTTCTTTCTTATCTCTATTTTTGATCCGCGATCATCCGCGTAAATCCGCGGTTTACCGTCTGTGCTAATTGCCAGCGGCTTCTCTCCCCCGCATCAACATTGATTTTTCCTCACATTTTCACATTCGTAAAAATCGCAAAAGCTGCACCGCACCCGCATGAATATTGGACTTTAGTAACCTGCTGCACTGATTCCTGGTGACCGTCCTGTGGACGCGCCGCAAGTTTATGATTCTGCTCGATTTATAAATGCGAAAATCTGTTTGACTTAAATTACGGAGCGCGTAAATTCACAATTGTTCTTTGACATTACAAAGTTTTCCCGGTTGGCGGCGAGTCCGGGTCCCAAGCAAGGTCACCTCGCAACAACGCAAGTTGTAAAGCGATGGAGGGCCGGTAAGGGTCTATTCAGCGAACTGCTGGTTGAGGAGAACATGAAATGTTTAAAGGCAAAGATAGAAGCCCCGAGGTGTTGACCGATTTACCCGGTTGGAGGTAAGCCCGGAGCCCAAGCTTCAGCGCAAGCTGATTAAAGATCGCACTTTGTGGGTTTCGCAAGAAACTAAGGCAGAGAAGGCTGGTCGGCAAGGGTCTATAGCGAACCGCTGGGCGAGGTGAATGGGTCAACCACAAAACTCGGGGCTTCTTATTTTTTTGTTCTGAAATCCCGAGCACAGCGAGGGATCGCTACAGTCATCCAAGCTTTAAAAGATGCGTGCCCGCCGAAAGGTGGGCTTTCTTTTTGGGCCTGTTGCATTGGTGGGGGAGATTGGTTTCCCAGGGATAATTGCGATCACGCTATGCCTGGATGGCAATAGCGATCCCTCGCGTAGTCTCGGGATTTAAAACAAATTATTCCAAGCCTCCATACACCAACTTACCGCCCAGGTACGTCGCTTCAACTTTCACGTTCTTAATGGCCGCGGGCGGGATCTTAAAGATGTCATCAGAAAGAATTACAAAATCCGCCAGCTTGCCCGGCGTAATCGATCCCTTTTCTTTATCCTGGAACTCCGCATAGGCCGAGCCCATGGTGTATGCCTCAATGGCTTCTGTGATGTTCAGCTTTTGCTCCGGCACCCAACCGTTGGGATTCTTGCCATCCAGCGTTGCGCGCGTAACCGCCGCGTAGAGACCTAACATCGGGTTCAACGGAGCAACGGACCAATCTGTTCCGAAAGCCAGCCTCACGCCGTTATCCAGAAACGTGCGAAAAGCGTATGTGCGCCTGATGCGATCAGGACCAATCCGGCTCTCCGCCCAGCGCCCGTCATCAATGGCGTGATAGGGCTGCACGGAGGCGATCACGCCCAGCCGTGCATAGCGCGCAAAATCTTTTGCGGCCATGTGCTGCGAATGTTCGATGCGCCACCGCCGGTCACGCTTGCCATTGGTCTTTTCAATTTGCGCGAACATGTCAAGCGTCATCGAGATTGCGCGATCGCCAATAGCGTGCACGCAAAGCTGCAAACCCGCTGCGTCTGCTCCGCGCAGCCGTTGCTGCATGGCGGAAACAGGATGCATTTCATCGCTCAAGAGGCCATGGGAGTTTGGCGCGTCTGTATAGGCGTCAAAAAAATAAGCTGTCTCCGAGCCCAGCGATCCATCGGCATAGCCTTTCACGGCCCCCATGCGAAGGAACGGTGTGCCAAAGGCCCGCCGAATTCCGAGTTTGGCCTGGTCTTTCCAGCCTGTCTCCATCGGCGCAGCGTAAATACGGACAGTGAGCGCGCCTTCCTCTTGCAGTTCAGCATAGACCTTCACGTCGTCATAAGACGGATTCATGTCCTGCACGCTGGTCACGCCGAGAGAAGCGGCGTGGTCCAACGCCTGATGAATCGCCCGCAGGCGGTGGGCTGCGGTCATGGGCGGCATGACTTTATTCACCAGTTCCTGCGCCGAGTCGCGCAGCACTCCCGTGGGATTTCCCTGCGCATCGCGGACAATCTGGCCTCCGGCAGGGTCGCCGGTCTTCGACGTAATATTTGCCAGTCGCAACGTAACGGAGTTTGCCAGCGACTCATGCCCGTCATAGCGATTCACCCACACCGGCGTGTCAGGCGTCGCTGGATCGATCAGTTCTTTGTTGGGAAGATTGGCGGGCGTCCATCTCTGCTCGTCCCAATCACCGCCAACGATCCACTCACCTTTGGCGGTAGTCTTTACGCGATCGGCGATCCTGCGCGCAAATTCCTGCGGTGACGCGGCATCTTTCAACTGCACGGCTGAAAGATGATCTCCGCCATCCACAAAGTGCACATGCGCATCATTGAAACCGGGAAGCAGAAGCTTGCCTTGCGCGTCCAATACCTTTGTTTGCGGACCGTGCCACGTATCCACCTCGGCTGCACTGCCAACGGCGACAATACGTTCGCCCAGGACGGCCAGCGCTTCAGCGTGCGGGCGCGTTTTATCGACCGTCCAGATTTTTGCGTTGGTAACGATCAGATCGGCTGAAGGTTTGGTTTGCGCCTGCGCAAAATCCGCAAGCACAAAGGCGAGCGACACCATTGCCCACAAACGCACGGTCATCGTAAAAGCCCGCATCATCCTGCTATCTTTCTCCCCATTTAAGCTTGGTCCTCAGAACGTCAAAGAATGACCGGCCGGCAAACTTAAATAGTTTGACGTGATATTCTGACTTCTTGCAGACCACCACATCATCATCCACCAGCGGCGTTCCTACTTGTCCGTCCACGGTAAGGAACGCCTGTTCTCGAGTCACAAGAATTCTGGCCTCAATGATCGCGGTATCTTTCACCACCAGAGGCCGATTCGTAAGAGCATGAGAAGCCACGGGAGTTATCACGAATCCGCGGACCTCAGGAGAAAGAATGGGCCCGCCTGCGGCCAGTGAATACGCGGTTGACCCTGTCGGCGTGGAGATGATCAATCCATCAGCTTTGTAATTTGCCACAAAGTTGCCATTCACGCGGACTTCAAAATCCGTAATGCGGGCCACGGCGCTCTGGTTCATCACCACTTCATTGAGTGCCTCATGGGTCGCTACGCATTTACCCTGTCGCAGAACCTGGCAATGCAGCATAGGTCGCAGGCTCAATTCATAATCGCGGGCCGCGTCAACTTCCTCAAGCGCCTGCTCAATCTCTTCTCGTCGGATCTCAGTAAGGAAACCGAGCGACCCCAGGTTAACGCCGAGGATGGGAATGTCCGCTTGCGCGACGCACCGCGCCGTTGAAAGCAACGTGCCGTCGCCTCCCAGAACGATGACAAAGTCAGGAGCAACACGCGCCAGGTCTTCGCGCTCCGCTGGTTCGCAGTCAGGGCAAAATTCGCGGGTTGACGCATCAGCTGTGATCGCGTAACCGTGCTCGCGAAGCCAGCCTGCGACCTGGACAACAACCTTGCCCAGTTCCGGCTTGCCCTGCTTGGAGATAATGGACGCTTTCTTCATCAGATGGCTTTGTTCATCGGAAAAATCTATTCATTAGAAATCCGTGTGCAACAGAAATTCCCGGTTCCCTTCCATGCCCAGGATGGGAGACTCCCTCAATTCTATGTTCTTGCCGCCCAGCTCTTCCACTTTTTGCCGGATTTTCCGCACCGCGTCCTGCTGGGCCGCCTCGTCCTTCACGATTCCGCCTTTACCCACCCGCTCGCGCCCAACTTCAAATTGCGGCTTAATCAGGATAACGGCCTCGCGGCGCGTGGGCGCAAGTGTCGCCGCCAACACCGCAGGGAGAACGAGTGTAACAGAGATGAAGGAAACGTCGATGGCAATGAAGCTGATGGCGGCACTCGCGCCGGCCCGCGCTATATCTTGTTCTGTGAGATAACGAGCATTGGTCTTCTCCAGCAGCTTCACTCGCGAATCAGAACGCAATCGCGCGTGGATCTGGCCGTAACCAGTATCCACAGCAATCACCTCAGCCGCGCCGTGTTGCAACATGCAATCTGTAAATCCGCCCGTGGACGCGCCCACATCCATGCATGTGCGGCCGGTAAGATCAATCTTCCAATCGCGCAGCGCCGCTTCCAGTTTCAGGCCGCCGCGGCCAACATATTTCAGGTCGTCACCCAGCAGCCTGATGGCAGCTTCAGGATCGACGCTAACGCCGGCTTTTTCAATTTTCTGTTCGTTGACCAGCACGCGGCCGGAAAGGACCATGGCCTGTGCGCGCTCGCGCGAAGGAGCAAAACCACGCTCTACCAGGAGCTTATCGATGCGCACTTTCATCACAGCAATTGTATGTGGGTGGAGTCAGGTGGGGCTACAATTCGACACACAGAGAACCATGACTTGCTCTGGAGTGAGTTCCAAGGAAAACGTTGCGTGATCGTTGGACGCTGATAGTACAGCTTCAAAGGTTGCAATGCAATAGATTGCAGAAACAAAAATTCAGAACAAATCCGCATAGCACTTTTTGTCACGCTGGTCTTTAGTTTTACGATTAGCGAAAGCGCGCACCTTTCCATGTGCAAAGCGTCAAAACCCGCAGCTTTGCTGCATCGTTGTAATCGTTCATTGCTGTTTTCCACATTCTTTTTCACTGAATTGTTGAAAAGAGGTAGGAATTATTGGAAACAAATTTGCGCGATCGTAATTAAGAGAAACATCTCAGCGAAACATAAAGCCCGCATGCGGTAGAATGGTTCTCGCTCACCCATGCCACGCAAAAAGAAAAATAAACCCGCTGCCATTGCAAAAAAACAAAGAGGCAAAAGCGTGAGGGCAAAGTCCAAGTCCTCGCCTAAGCTTTCTGTGAAAAAGACCGTTGCGAAAAAACAAAAATCCGAGCCTGAAGTCCTGCCGGTTCTGAATGCTGAAAAGCTGAAAGAGCTATACGCCACCATGGTGAAGTGCCGGATGCTGGCGGAACGGATGCAAAACGGGCGCAGAGCGAATAATTCTGTTCTTGGCTTTGAGGCCACCCTGGTCGGCGCAGGCGCGCATCTTCTTCCCAAAGACTGCATTGCGTTAGAGCAGGGCAGCTTTGTTGCCAGCCTGATTAAAGGAACGCCGTTGCATTTCATTCTTGCGCGCAACAAAGAACACCAAGGCAATGGCGCGGGCAACGCAATTGCTGCAAAACAGAACGACAACGCCACAACAGCTCTCACCGTTGCGACAGTTTTAGATTTGGCCACGGACTTGACAGGCAAGAACGCCGTGGTGCTGATGTTTTGTACGCAAGATGCAGAGACGCTCCGTTTTGATTCCGCGGCAATGGCTACGGCTGCCGCACAAAAGCTGCCGCTGGTGTGCCTGGTTGAGAGCAGGCTTGATTCGCCGCTGGAATTGCCGAACCAGGTTGCGTCAGGGCCTTATATAGGAGCAGATCCTACGTTCTATCCCAGGATTCCTGTGGATGGCTGCGACATTGTAGGAGTATTTCGCGTGGCGCAGGAGGCCATCCGCCGCGCGCGCGAAGGCCACGGTCCGGCAGTGATCGAATGTCTGACTGCGCGCAGTAACACGGCAACGATAAAGAAAAGTGAGCGAACGCCCTCACAATATCTGGCGCAGGACCCACTTTCATTCATGGAGCAGTATCTGCGCCGCAGGAGCTTATGGTCTGACGAGTGGTCCCATTCCATCAGCGCGGGATTTGGCCGTCAATTGAGCGAGGCTGCCGCGTCTCTCAAAAATCCAGACGACATCGAAAGCCAATTTGATAACGTGTACTCACACCGTCCGGCAGCAGCGTTGGCGCAAAAACCGTCTGGGTGAGATCATCTGCTCGACGAAACCCATCGCGGACCGTCAATCTCGCCGTTACCTTTATTTACGCACTTATCTTTAATACCTTTCGATTTTTCACGGAATCTTGCGCCGAGGCGGAAGCGCGGCCACAACGAAAGAAGTTCCAGTTCCATGGGCCTAGCTCTACATAGAGCCCCGGGCCCGACATTTCATCGCCTTCACGGTCATAGGTGGCGCCTGAAAATGCATCACTCAAGCGCCATGTTTCCCCAGGCAAGTCTTGCCACGGTATCTGCACGCGGGCCTGCACGGTACTGTCACTGAGATTGATCACGACGAGATACCGATCTTCACCCTTGATCCAGCACCAGGCCAGCAGATTTTGGAAGCTTGGATTGTCAGGCCAGCCCGTGCGCTCGCAGAGAGTCCATTGACCATCGCGAAATACAGGATTGTCGATGGCTTTCAATAGCGTGGTGTAGAAGGACCGCAGGCCCGTATCCGCGGGTTCCTGCGGACGGCGGCCCAGAAAAACCGACGGCCTTACTTTTCGTCCTTCAAACTGCCCTTGATGGAAAAGTCTGGCTCCAGGAAGCGTGGCCATGGTTACAGCGGCGATCCGCTCCTTTTCCGCTGAGAATGTTGCCGCGGCGCGGGGCTCGTCGTGATTCTCAATGAACAGCAGGAGCTTCTGCCGATATGCAGGATCGGCACATAGATGAAGACGGATACTTTCCGCGTTGCCGTGTTCCAGCCGGTCATAGAGCTTCTTGTCATAGCAGAAGTCGAAACCCTTTTGTTGCAGCTCCCACTCCAGGTCCCAATAAGCTTCGGCGATGAAAAGAAAGCCGGAGTGCGCCTTCTTGATGGCGGGAATCACTTCAACCCAGTACTCGGTTGGCGGCGGCTGGCCTGCGCGGCCGCCCCAGGTACGCGCGAAAACCGAATTCAGCAGCAGCATTGACATGTCGCAACGAACGCCATCGCACTGCTCGGTGATGCTTCCGATGGTTTCAATCACGGCCTGCCGCAGCCCCGGTTGAAAAGCATTAAGCTGTAGCACGTCTGGCCACGCGGGAAACAAGGGGTCGCGTCCACAGGCAAAGACATTGCCTCCAACATCAAGAAAGGATGCCGGATCGTCTTTTGCATCGTCAGCAGTTCCGCGCACGAAGTATTCGGGATGCTCGGCGACCCAAGGGTGGTCCGGGGCAACATGGTTGGGCACAAAATCCAAGATGAGGTTCATGCCCCGCTTCGCAAGTTCCTTGCGGGCGATGTTGAGACCCGCGGGGCCGCCCAAATGTCCATCGACCACATAGCGGCGGACGCAATATGGCGATCCCACATTGTCTTGCGTAGTGAAATCCGGCAGCGCCCGGCGAAAATCATTCAGCAGATTCTCGTTGCGATTGGCAATTGCAATGCCAGCGGGACTACGCTCCCAAACTCCCATCAACCACACGGCATCAAAGCCGCAGGCGGCAATAGCGTCCCATTCCGTGGCGGGCACGGCAGTCAAGTCAATCGCGGTCCCAGACTTTTCCGTAAGACTCGAAAGCCAGACCCACGTGTCAATTTCATAGATGGTTGGATACTTCGACCAATTTTTCATTCCCTGCTCCCTTCGAGCATCTTGGGCCCTTTTAACTTGCTCTCCGCCGGAAGGGCAGAAAAAAACAGGTACAGCAAGGAAGGATTTCTAGTCGCCAGGCTACTGCAACGTTACCAGTACGATGAGGTCATGTGACGCGCCGTTCACCCCGGCAGTTACGGTGATGGGAGGGCTTGACGAGCTACTCCCGCCGCAGGAAACCATGCCACAAGCAAGAAGCAGAACAACCACCAATGGCACCGAGCCCGGATAGCGCCTGCGTCGGTACATCAAAACCAGTGCCGGCAGCCCGGCCAAACCTTCCCACAGAAGCGGGAACCCGCGCAGCGATCCGGTTTTGGCGGGCACCGAAACCGAAACGATGAATCTTTCCTGACCAGCAAAAGCAGGAAATACTGTTTGATCCAGGGCGCAAGTTGACCCAGGCGGACCGCCACTGCACTGTATAGCGCCTCCGGCGCTAACATTGATCCCCTTGCCTTCCAGGACGTAAACGGGAAATTTTGTGGTAGCTCCAGCTGTCAACGTTATGGTGGACGGCCCAACAGGGTCGAGCATGACCGCAAAATCGTTTGGCGGCACGGTAACGCCAGTTCCACTCAGCGGGATGATGTGCGGTGAGCCAGGAGCATTGTCATTGCTGATGAATTGCGCTGTGCTGTGGCCGGTTGCAGTCGGCAGAAAAACGACAAACGTCTTTACCGTTGTGCCGGGCTGGATGGTCAACGGATTTGGGGGAAGCGTCTGCGCCAGACCAAAAGCGAAATCGGGAGAGCTGAAGCTATAGTTGATCACGAGTGGAGCTGTGCCTGGGTTGGTGATGTTCAGCGTCGCAAATGCGCCGATGTTTACTGTGGCAGGTCCAAGATCAATGGAAGTAAGAGACTGGTCACAAAGCTGGTTAACGAAAGCGATGCACGTACTGAACCCCGGCGCGCTGCCTTGCATCAGGGCATGGACCGGCGCGGTAAATACAACGACGAGCAAACAGACAAGCCTCAATGAGCTGCAACGCATGGCGATCCTCGTTAGCAGATAAGACAGGCTCCCCAGATTGTACGCGCTCATCGCTTTTGAGGGCTACCGCAAAACATTGAAATATTCGAGTACCCTGCGATCCGGACGAGGGTCTGTTTCCGAAATCATAACCACGGGCGGATGCTGTGCCCCAAATTGTGCCGCCTTTGCCCCTTACTGTGCCAGGCGACGTGATACCGTGAGGGCAGACGCACTTCCAGTCATTCGGTTGAAGTGCAGGAAAAATCAGGTGATGAGAGTAGGGATTTGGTAGCGCTACCGGGAATCGAACCCGGGTTTTAAGATTGAGAATCTCACGTCCTAACCCCTAGACGATAGCGCCACTCTGTTGTGCGGGGGCTTATGCAGTATAACAAAGCTCTAAGGCCCCGGAGCAATCCGTCCGTTTTACTGTTATCACATTTTTACTGTTATCACATTTGCGGCGTTTTCTATCCGTTGCTTCGTTAAAAACGCGGAATCTCGTATCACCACACAAACCAGCACGACGCAAAATACTTAATCCTTCTTTCTAATCGGGTGCGATAATCCTCAATTTTTGTTCTCGTCTGCCCGCAAGCGGGCGGAGATTCTTCTATAATCAGAGCAACGCCGCTCTCGTTTGAAAATCACCATTTCCGGAGCTGAGGGAGCAATAAGAAAAGAATGGCAACAAAACCGTCTAAACCGCGCAAAACCACGTCTACAAAACAAGGAGCACAGCAAAAATCCACGGTGACCTCCATCGGCCAGGGCTCCAATGTTGCAGAAACCGGCAATCGTGCATTCCAGCCGGCCGACCACAAGCCTTCAGGAGACCAGAGAATCGAAGAAGAAATCCGCATCCGCGCCTATGAGCTTTTTGAGCAGCGCGGACGTTTGGAAGGCTTTCACGATGAAGATTGGGCACGGGCAGAGGCTGAAGTCCTGGCCAAATATCGAAGGGACAAAACGGCATAGCCCGCATGAAACAGGCCCTTCTGCTGGACGACAATATTGCGCAGCTCACGGTGCGTGAGTTGGTGCTGCGCAGAGCCGAGATTGAAAGCCATGTCGCCACCAAGGGACAAAGCGCCTTGGCGTTGCTGCGCAGCGACGCCGGAAAAGCAAAAATCGGCGTGGTCATCACTGACCACCTTATGCCGGACATGGATGGCGTGGAGTTCGTCCGCCAGTTGCGGGCTTTTAATAAGGACGTCCCGATAATAGTGATCAGCGGCCTCCCGGACGCCGATACTGAATATGCCGGACTGAACGTCATTTTCCGGGTTAAGCCGTGTGATCCTGAGGACTTAATTGCCCTAGCCAAATCCGCGCTAAATGTTAGGGCCTCCGCCTAATTGAATCATTGCAGTAGGCGTGAAACCATATTAAGCTCCTGAACAATGCCATTACTTGGAAGCTTCTGTCTTTTATTCGCTTTGGCGCTGGCCGGCTACTGCTTTGTAGTCGGGGTCGTCGCGGCCGTCCGCAAAGATGCCATTGGCTATCGGCTGGCGGAAACGGCTCGTCGCGCCGGCATGGCGTCATTCTTTGCTGTTCTGGTTGCCGCGGGTGCGCTGGTTTATGCCGCGCTGACGGATGATTTTTCCGTCGCTTACATTCTTCATCATTCCAATCGGGCGCTACCCGGCCCGTACAAATTTGCCGTCTTATGGTCTGGGCAGGAAGGCTCGATTCTCTTCTGGGCCCTTCTGCTCTCGGCCTACGGATTCGTGCTGCGGCTTCGCCACAAGGTCGATCAGCGCCTGGTTGCCATGGCATCCATGGTTCTGGCTGCGATCCAGATTTTCTTTCTTATTCTCGTCAATTTTGTCGCCAATCCTTTTGGCATCATGGATCGTCTCGCTTCCGACGGAAACGGCCTGAATCCGCTATTGCAATATCCAGAGATGGTCATCCATCCGCCGATGCTCTATCTCGGCTATGTTGGTGTGTCTGTTCCATTCGCTTTTGCGCTGGCCGCGCTCATCATGCGCTATCCCGGTGAGAAATGGATACACATTACCCGCCGCTGGACCATGGTCGCCTGGCTCTTCCTCACCTTCGGCATCTCTCTGGGCGCGCACTGGGCTTATGCGGTCCTGGGCTGGGGTGGATACTGGGGCTGGGACCCGGTTGAGAACGCTTCCCTGCTCCCGTGGCTTTCCACCACCGCGTTCCTGCATTCGGTCATGATGCAGGAAAAACGCGGCATGATGAAGGTCTGGAACGTCTGGCTCATCTTCATCACCTTCATGCTTTCGGTCCTGGGAACGCTGCTTACACGAAGCGGCATTGTCAGTTCTGTGCACTCGTTCGCGCAATCGAGTATCGGCAACTGGTTCTCAGGATTTCTGGCGATCATCTTTGTCGTCTGTATGGTCTTTTACGTCCGCAACCGCGACCATCTGCGCTCTGAAAATAAGCTTGAATCGCTTGTTTCGCGTGAATCCAGCTTCATGTTCAATAACCTACTGTTGCTGGGCGCGTGTTTTGCCGTGCTTTGTGGCACGCTCTTCCCCATCTTGTCTGAGTTGGTGCGCGACGTAAAAATGAACCTGGGCGCCCCCTTCTATAACAAAGTGATGGTCCCGATCGGGCTTTCACTGATCTTCCTGACGGGCGTCGGGCCTCTGCTGGCATGGCGAAACACCTCCGTCGGAAGCATCAAGCGCAACTTTGCCATACCCGCAACGGCGGCGTTAGTGATTGAGATCGTCGTCGGCTTTGTGCTGTATAAAAATGGCGTCCACTTCTGGGCCGATATGGGCCAGATGTACGCCATGATGGCTTTCTGCCTGAGCACTCTGGTTATCGCCACGGTTACATCTGAGTTCATTCGCGGTGGCATTGTCTGGAAGAACAAGCTGCAAACTAATTTGTTGGCCGGAATCTATCAGCTCTCGCGCCGCAATATGCGTCGCTATGGCGGCTATGTCGTCCATTTTGGCGTTGTGCTGGTGGTGATCGGTCTTGCTGGCGCGGCCTTTAACCAGGACAAAGAACAGGAAATTGGCAAAGGCGATAAAGTCCAGATCGGCTCTTACACGCTAATCGGCGAAGAATACACCGATGACGACAATGCCAATTACAGTTCGCAGGCCGCGCTGCTGGAAGTCTATAAAGACGGAAAATTTCTTACCCGGCTTAACCCTGAAGAACGCTTCTTTAAAGCCAGCGGTGGGCAACCGGTCCACATTGTGGCGAACCACTCCACACTGCGTGAAGATCTTTATGTCGTTTATGAAGGCCGCAATCCTGATACTGACCATCCCATCATCAAAATCATCATTAATCCGCTGGTGAATTGGATCTGGATCGGCGTGCTTGTGATTGTTTTGGGAACAGGTATGGCTCTGGTTCCGAACGCGGCGCCCGTCAGCGTGCCTCTCCGAAGCGCCGTTGCCGTATCACAGATCGATGAGCGGGGCATGCAACCCGCGGGAGCAGGCAAGTGAAGAAAATCCTAAAAGCCCTTCTGCTTCCCTGCGCTTTGGTGCTCCTCATGGGGGCAGACAATCAGGAAGCCCGCTTCCAGAACCTGGGCGGAAAGATTATGTGCACCTGCAGTTGTTCGCAGATGCTGCTGAAGTGCAATCATGTCGGCTGCCCAAATTCTGACCAAATGATCCGCGAGCTCCGAGCCAACGTCAGTAGGACGCAAAATGACGAAGCCGTCCTGAACTGGTTTCGCACAAAATGGGGCGTCACTGCGGTGGTTGAGCCTTCCACGCATGGCTTTGAACTGCTGGCCTGGATTCTTCCTGCTGCCGGGCTCGGTTTGGGACTGATGCTCGTTGTCCTGTTGATCCGCAACTGGAAAATGCGTCCCGCGCCCGTTGCCGCCGCGGACATGAATCTTGCTCCCAATCTTGAGGCTCTGCGTGATCGCGCCCGCCGGGAGACCGAGCTATGAATCCAGCCATTTTTGACTA
Source organism: Acidobacteriaceae bacterium (assembly GCA_027307045.1). GTDB lineage: Bacteria > Acidobacteriota > Terriglobia > Terriglobales > Acidobacteriaceae > Angelobacter. Next base: position 74,101 of record DAHUXR010000004.1, on the reverse strand, counting down.
CATCATCAAGATGGTATGTTGCGTGTTCGCTGCCGGCATCCTGATTTACGTTTTCTATCCCAGCCGCGATACCGACACTGGAGTCGTCAAAACGCGGACCGCCTACCTGTATGAGCGCAAAGAGGTGGTCTATGAGAACCTGCGCGATCTGAGTTTTGAATTTAAATCCGGCAAATTTACCCAGGCCGACTATGACGGCATGCGTCTTGGCCTGGAAGCAGAGGCCGCGCGCATCCTGGCTGAAATTGAAATGCTGGAATCTGCGAAAGCCTGAAGGAGTCCATTCCATTGAAGCAAGTTGCGTTCACACTTCTCCTCGTCTGTTCACTTGCCGCCGCGGCGGACACGCTGAAGGGCATCGTCCAGAACAGCACGACCAATAAGCCCTCCGCTGGCGATGAAGTTACGCTCAAGAAAATCGGCAATGGCATGGAGGATGTTGCCAAAACAAAGACCAACGCCAGGGGAGAGTTCACGTTTAACGTGCCTCCGGCGCAGCAGCCTTATTTGGTCTGGGTACAGCATCAGGGAGTCACTTACACACAGGCTGGTTTGCCGGGTGGCGTGCCGGTGGCAGTGCGGGTTTTTGATGCGGCCACCAGCATCAAAGAAATCAGCATTCTTGACCATGCCATCGCCATCCAGACGTCTGAAGACGGGGCCACGCTGAGCGGCGAAGAGTTTTATACCGTTGGGAACCAGTCATCGCCACCCCGGACTCTCACTGGAAAACAAACGCTGGAATTTTATCTGCCTGAAGGCGCTTCAATCAGCGAATCCAGCGTTCAAACCGGCAAAACACAGTTGAAGGCAGCGGTGATTCCCGCCGGTGAAAAAAATAAATACGCGTTCGTCTTTCCCATACGTCCGGGACAGACACAGTTTCACATCCTGTATACCCTGCCCTACTCCGGAAAGCTGGAACTCGATCCACGCTCCGATTTGCCGACAGGAACATTGATGGTGGCAGCACCTGACTCGATTCAATTTGCCGCTAGTGACAGCGCCATCTATGAGGCAAAATCCAATCCTCAATTCAAGAGCGTAAATTTTTTCATCGCTAAAAACGTTACGCCAAAACAGAAAGTAGCTTTCGCAATTTCAGGCAAGGGCGCGATGCCGCGCGAGCCGGAACAAGCAGCCGCTCCAAGAAATGGCGGCGCACCCGGAGAGCCCGCTGGCCCGGGCGGCGGTCTGGGAGTTCCCAATGAAAGACCTGATCCTCTCCATTCCGGGCAATGGCTGTTTCTGGGAGTGTTGTCGCTTTTTCTGGCTGCGGGAGGAGTCTTTGTTTACACCTCCAACCAGAATGTAGCTGCCACTGCTGGTCCGGCTATCCCGCAAGATCGCTCTACCCTGCTGATGGAAGCTATGAAAGAAGAAGTCTTTCAGCTTGAATCAGACCGTTTGCAAGGCAAGATCAACCCGCAGGAATATCAGACAGCCAAAGCGGCGCTGGATAAAACCCTGCAACGCGCGGTGCAGCGGCAGTCAAAGTAAATCAGTGCGCCAACGCGTGGGCATTGTTGTTTATCATTTATCATTCATCAGATAAATCAATGGCCATAATCGTTAAATCTTCCTCGTTGCATGGCGCCGGCGTTTACACCACCGCCCCTATAAAAAAAGGCGCTCACATTCTGGAATACACGGGCCCCCGGCTTACCGCCAAGGCTTGCGAAGGAATGTATGCGGATACAGAGGTAACGTACCTCTTTGCCATGGACGACGGCGACACAATCATTGACGGCTTTGGCATGGCCGCTTTTGTGAATCATACGTGTGATCCAAACTGCGAAACCGATCAGATCGACAACCGCATTTGGATTATGGCCCTGCGCGACATTGGGGCCGGAGAAGAGCTTACCTATGACTACAATCTCTTCGATGGCGATATAGACGAGAAGGCGCCGTGCTATTGCGGCCTGAGAAACTGCCGCCGCACTATGTTCTCCGAAGAGGAAGTTGCGCGCCAGAAGAAAGCTTTGCGCCGGCGCAAGAAGCGCAGAGAGGCCGCTCGTCTGCGTCGCGAAAAAGAAAAACGGGCGGCGCGGAAACGCTAGCGAAAGCCCTGATCACCTTCTAAAAGACAGTGCCGCCGCTTTTGGCGACGGCCTTGTGTTTTTCCACGAAATCAATTTCAAGCTATCTTGGCGTCGGCGCTGAAGTCCCATTCCAGCTCACTGGCTGGTCCACCCGGATGAGCATGCCAGCCTGGGCGGGGAGATGCACGTCTTTTCCGTTGGTCGCTACAATGTAACCGCCGCCAGAAAGCGTGCCAATGGCCAGCCCCTTGATCGGTCCGCCAAAATTCCGCCCCTGTTCAGAAGCCCCAATGGCACTTCTGTTCAATCCGCCCTGGCCTTCCCTTATCACCTTCTTCGGATTCTTGCTGCTGTTATCGTGTACTGAAACCAAGGTTGCTGTCAGCGGCAGGGTCTGGCCACTAGGCAGCACTACGTCTCTGAAGCGCAGGCTCAACTTGGGCTTGTCCTTAAGAGCGGCCAGCGTCTTCTCATCGTCCGATTCAGCTACTTCGCCCTCCACCCGCGCGCCCGCGGGAATAACCACCGCGCCATTATTCGCCCGCACTGGATCATTCACGGTGGCGGTAAAGCGGTCACCGGGCTTGGAAGTCTTGCTGAAGAGGGGAGTGTCCAGTGCTGCATGGATCTCCGTACCCGCACCCACTTCGTCGATCACGGCTGCGTTTGCGTTCTGAGCATGGTTCGCCGCTTGTCCATTATTGCCCTGTGGCATGTCGGCGGGCGATGTGCGTGCAGGCGGTACGGCACCATTATTGGGATTCGGTATGGCCGGATTTTGCGCTTGCGGCGTGGTTGCCGGGTTATTGCTTGTTCCTGGTGGGTTCTGGGCAAACACCATGGCCACAGCCACAAGCATGAAGAGTATGAGCGTGGCTGTCCTGCGCATAAAGTAAATGTCCTCCATGTGGTTACACCACAGGTGAGAAGCTGCCAATTGATCGCAGGTTGGCCCCAGTCAGCCCTCTTTTTTGCCAAATCCAGCATCTCTGTTAAGGACACAGCTTAAACGCTGTCACACGTTATAATGGTTCTTGGTCGATTGAATCGGTCCTGATCTTACCGCTACAGGAGTTCCCAAATTGACATCCAATGGTCAGCCTTCCAAACCCCGAGTCTTGGTGGTGGATGACGAGCGCGTTATCGCCGACACCCTGGCGATAATTCTCAATCAGAATGGTTTTGACGCCTCGGCGGTCTATACGGGAACCGCCGCCGTAGATCGCGCGCGTGAAACCAAGCCCGACCTGATCATTAGCGATGTAATCATGCCGGACATGAACGGCATTGAAGCGGCTATTCGCATCCGACAGGCCCTGCCCGGATGCAAGATCCTTCTCTTCTCCGGCCAGGCCGCAACTGCCGATTTGCTGGAAAAAGCCCGCGCTCAAGGGCATGAGTTTGAAATCCTGGCGAAGCCCGTTCATCCCCAGGATTTGCTGGCAAAGCTGAGGAATTAAGTAATAAGAAGAAATTCGAGGGAATTCCTTGGAAAGGCCTACAGTTCCCTTCTGCCTTCCATCGCCTTCAGCATCGTCACTTCGTCAGCGTATTCGATGTCGCTTCCGGCAGGGATTCCCGTCGCAATTCTGGTGATCTTTACGCCAGGGCGTTTCAGCAAACCAGTAAGATGAACGGCCGTCGCCTCACCTTCGATGGTCGGATTCGTCGCGATGATCACCTCGTCAAGACTGCCACTCTCTATCCTTCTCATTAGTGACGGTATCCGCAAATGCTCCGGCCCCACGCCATGCAACGGAGAAATTGCGCCGTGCAAAACGTGATAAACTCCGTTATAAAATCGCGCCTTCTCGATGGACGCAATATTCGTGGGCTCTTCTACCACGCAAACCAAGCGCTGATTTCGAGTGGCACTGGTGCAATAGCTACACGGATCAACGTCCGTGATATTGCTGCATACGGAACAAAGATGAAGTTTCTCTTTAAGATTACGGATAGCCGCCGCCAGCCCGTCAGCATCTTCAGCGCTGGAGCGCAATATGTGAAATGCCAGACGCTGGGCGCTCTTGCCGCCAACGCCCGGAAGTTTTTTTAATTCATCAATCAGTCGAGCCATGGGCTCGGCGAACTTTGACACAGGTCCCTCTAAATTCCCGGAATTCCCATTCCGCCCAGCATGCCGCCCACAGTCGATTGCATCGCCTCATCCACCTTCTGCCCGGCTGCGTTTACGGCTGCCGTGACCAGGTCCTGAAGCATCTCCACGTCGCCGGCTTTCACCGCTTCTGGATCGATCGTCGTCTCCAGCACCTGCTTCTGTCCATTCATCTTGATGGTGACCGTTCCGCCGCCGGAAGAAGCTTCCACCACCGTCTGCTTCATCTTGCTTTGCAGGTCCTGCGCCTGTTTCTGTGCGTTCTCCAACATCTCTTGAAATTGGCGTGAATTAAATCCGCCCATGGCTTCTCCTAGTTTTTATCGCGATGATCAATCACCGTGCGAATTTCTGCGCCAAATTTCTCGCGCATGCGCTGTACGATCGGGTCTTCTGCCGCGCGGCTGCGCGCGCTGGCGCCATTGCGTGGACGCACCACGGCTGCCGCTCCATTTGTTGCCGCAGCAACCCCGCTCACAACGTTAACTTTTGCCGGACGTCCCATCGCTGCGCTGGCAGCGGCATTGGCCAGCCGTTTGGGCTCCGCGCTCATCATGAGATCAATCACCGCCGCCGATTGAGCTATGCTCACGACCAGCTCATTTCCCTTCAGGGTAACGCTGCCGCTTTCCAGCGTTGAAGCCAGCATCTTATGCCCAGCTTTCTCCAACTCCGTCAGCACATGGCCCATGATCTTCCCTGGGTCTTCGGTGGTTCCGGGATCTTCCGATGCCTGCGGTTCTTCCACAGCTACTGCCGTGGCAGTTGCCGAAGTTTGGGCCTGCACCGCTGCCGGCGCCGCTGACATTTCCGGATCAAAGCGGGCCTTGCGCGCACGATCGGCGTCAAACGGCGACACTGGGCTCTGCTGCCTCGGAACAGCGCCCAAGGCTGGGGCCGCCGTCGACGAAGCACTCACAGGAGTAGGCTTCGTTGTAGCTACCCGCTGTGCTTCTGGGATTTTCTGACTGTCAGCGCCCACCTGGCTCAGTATCTGCTCGAGCGGAAGAATACGCTGCGCATGCACCAGTTTCAGCACACCCAGCTCAAGATGAAACCTTTGTTCCTGCCGGTATCCCAGTTCATCGAAGGTACGCAGCATGATCTGTAAAAACCGTGCCAGCTCTTCCTCAGAAAATTGGCCGGCCACGCGACCCACACGTGCCCGCTCGTCCGATGAGATCTGCAGCAATGAAGAATCGTCACCCGCCACCTTGGCTACCACGGCATTGCGCAGGAAACGCACCAACTGGCGGGCAAAGTGTGCTGGATTGTGGCCTTCAGTCATGAGCCTGTCGAGCGTGCGCAACGCTTCTTCACTGGAACCGCGCGACACAGTGCCCATCAAATCTTCAAAAACTTCGGAACCCACGTTCCCAACCAACCCTCGCACCAGTTCTCCGCTAAGCATGGTGCCGCAGCAGGCGATGGCCTGATCCATGATGGAAAGAGCGTCGCGCATGGAACCGTCGCCGGCTTCAGCCAGCACAGCCAGTGCTTCATTATCCGTTTGAATATTCTCTTTGGCGGCAATCGCGCCTAGCTGGCTCACGATCTCATCGAACTTAACCGCGTGAAAACTGAAGTGCTGGCAGCGCGAGCGGATGGTCTGCGGAATATCTTCGGCCTGCGTAGTGGCCATCATAAAAATAATGTGAGGCGGAGGTTCTTCCAGTGTCTTAAGCAGCGCATTGAATGCTGCATCGGTAATCTGGTGCGCTTCGTCCAGAATGTAAATTTTGAAACGATCACGCGCCGGGCGATATCGTGCTGCATCGCGCAGTTCGCGAATTTCATCAATGCCGCGGTTGGTCGCCGCATCGATCTCGATTACATCCACTGAACTTCCAGCCCGGACTTCTACGCATGAATCGCACACACCGCATGGTTCCGGCGTCGGCTTGTCTGCCTTGCCATCAACGCCACGGCAGTTCAGCGCCATGGCGAGAATGCGCGCAATGGTCGTCTTGCCAATGCCGCGATGACCGCTGAAGATATAACCGTGCGCAATCCGCTGCTGGTCTATGGCGTTCTTCAGGGTGCGGGTCACATGTTCCTGCCCGATTACCTCAGAAAAACGCTGTGGCCGGTACTTGCGCGCTAGAACTTGATAGCTCATGCTGGAACTTAGATTATACCGCTTTCAAGCGGACAGATTTTCAACAGGCGAGCCCGAAGACGCATCCGTTCGGGCCTCTCTTCTGTGTTCTCCGCAAGATTCGGCGTGCTGGTGCTCATTTGACTAACTCTTTCGCTGAGGCGTTCACGCCAGACCAGACTAGTCGATGAAAGGCTTCATCCATCTCCCCGGGAGAAGCTGGCATGCCGCGATCTATCCACCACATCATGGATGAAAACAATGCGCCCGCCAACGCATGAGCGGTGGCAGACAACTGCCCGGGCACAGTTCCCTGTCCGCTGGTCAGCTTCACAAGACGCTTCTCAATGGCGCGGGCAAACTGTCCTTGGCCAAGCTCCATCACATCGTGCAGTTTGCCGGCGGCGACCAGCGCATTGCGGAAAACCTTAACATCCGCAATGTGGGAAAACAACTCGCGCACGGGGGCAACACGCATTGAGCTTTCGCCACTCCGATCCAGCACGCTGGACATCATTTCCCAGAAGTCCTCAACATCGCTGATGAACAAATCGTCTTTATCACGGTAGTGTGTGTAAAACGTGGACCGACCGACTCCGGCGCGATCCAGCACATCCTGCACGGTAATCGACTTGAACGGCCTCTCATGCATCAACTCAACCAGCGCATCGCCGAGCGCGTCTCTCGTCCGGAGCGTGCGCCTGTCGGTTTTTGGCTCGACTTTTCCTTTGGAAAGTAGCTTTGTCCTGGATTTTTCCGTGCGGATTGATTGGGCTCTCGGCTTTTTTCCGGACATTGGCTGCCTCTTTGTTCCGTAACTCGGCTTTTCCGGTCACAGCATATTGACCGCTGTGCGTTTCAATTTTAACGTCACACTCATGACAGACGATCGCAAGGGCGGAATCGCATTGATTACGGGAATGGCGGGCACCATTATAACTATGGCGCTCCATCCAACCGGACAAGATCTGGCCTCTGGACACGCTGCATCCATGATGCAACTGAACGTAGCGGTTCACACGCTGGCTCTGGTGTGTGTTCCCATACTATTTCTAGGCGCGCTGGGCCTGACGCAACGGCTGGCTTCGCCCAACCGGCTTGCGCTTTCAGGGCTGGTTCTGTTCGGATTTGCCGAGGTCGCAGTGATGATTGCAGCAGCGGCAAGCGGACTGATTACGCCCGGTCTCTTTCATCACATGTCAGAGGCCGGCCCGACTGCGCCTGACGCATGGCGCGCCGCTATGACACTCACTGGACATCTGAACCAGGCATTTGCCCTGATCTTTACCGTGGCCTCGTCGGTTGCGATTGTGCTTTGGTCAGCAGCAATCCTAAAAAGCAGCGCCTTCGCCCGTGCACTTGGAGTTTACGGATGTATTTTGGGCCCTCTAACCATTCTTAGTGTTCTTTCCGGGCACATACGGCTTAACGTGCACGGGTTTGGCCTTGTAGTACTAGGGCAAGCAATCTGGTTCGTAACGGCGGGCGTGCTTCTGTGCAGACAAAGCCTGGGTGAGCCTGGGTGAGCCTGTATCCGCCTGAGCTGCTTTTGGCGTATGGCACTGCAGATGAATGCACGCAGTTGCAATGGCTCTAATCAACAACACTCGTCTCTCATTCCTCTCTGATGGAATCTTTGCATAAGCTTGTTATTCGCACTCTGCTGTGAGCTCCGCGAAAAACCTGCTGGCGAGCGCACCCTTCAAATCTCCGTGGCATCTCACCGATTATTCCTAAAAGGAAAGGTCGTGTTGTTATGAGCGAAGCTGCACGCATTCACCTAAAGAATGCTCAAGGCCGCCATTACCGGGCTGCTACCGCATTCCGCTGGGGTGCGCTGATCACCGGGGGCGCGCTTGCCCTAATTGGATTGTCTAAACGTTCCAAATCCGGCGTTGCCATTGCGACGGCCGGCGGACTTCTGTCTTATGCAGGCGCCAAAGCCGGCGCCAAACAGCGGGACTTGATTGCCCGCAGCAGCATCCTGCTGAACTGTACTCCAGAGCAGGCATACCAGTTCTGGAGCAAATTTGAAAACTTGCCATTATTCATGCGCCACCTTGAATCCGTCACTCTCCTGGGCGATACCCGCTCCCGGTGGACCGCCATTGGCCCGCTGGGTAAACGCGTTATCTGGGATGCGGAAATTGCTTTTGATCGCAAAGACGACGTCATTGCGTGGCGTTCCCTGCCCGACTCAGAAATTTATGTTGACGGCATTGTTAAATTCCGCAATGCTCCGGCTAATCGGGGAACAATCATCACCGTCGTCGTGGTCTACCAGCCGCCGGCAGGCGCCATTGGAGGAGTGTTATCAAGGATTCTGGGCAAAGATCCCAGCTTTATGATGCGGCAAGACCTGCGCCGCCTGAAAGCCCTGATTGAGGCAGGCGAAATTCCCACAGTCGAAGGCCAATCGCACGGCCCGCGCTCGAGCGTGGCAGCCTTTGCGCGCGTCCTCAACCCAGATGATCCCATTAAGGGCGAAGGGAACTTAACCGACATTGCAAATGCCAGAAGGAGGGCCTCATGAAAGCAGTTTGCTGGATGGGCACTGAGAAGATGACTGTGGAGAACGTGCCAGATCCAAAAATCCTGAATCCCCGCGATGCGATTGTCCGCATCACCAGCACGTGCATCTGCGGTTCTGATCTGCACTTATACAACGGGCTGATGCCCACCATGGAACAGGGCGACATCATGGGCCATGAGTTTATGGGCGAAGTGGTGGAAATTGGCGCCGGCGTGGACCGCGAAAAACTGAAAGTGGGCGATCGCGTAGTCGTTCCCTTCACCATTGCCTGTGGACGATGCTTCTTTTGCCAGCAGCAATTATGGTCGTGCTGTGATAACTCAAACCCCAACTACTGGATTGCAGAAAAACTGATGGGCTACTCGCCTTCAGGGCTGTTCGGCTACACACACATGCTGGGCGGCTATGCTGGAGGCCAGGCACAATATGCTCGCGTGCCATTTGCCGACGTCGGTCCGTTGCGAATCCCTGCTGGCATTCCCGACGAACAAGTCGTCTTTCTCTCAGACATTTTTCCAACAGGTTATATGGGCGCGGAAAACTGCAACATCCAGCCCGGCGATACAGTAGCAATCTGGGGCTGCGGCCCCGTGGGACAGTTCGCGATTCGCAGTGCTTTCCTTCTTGGCGCTGAACGTGTGATCGCCATTGACCGCTTTGACTATCGTCTCCAACTGGCCGAGCAGGCCGGTGCGGAAATCATCAACTATGAAGAAGTTGACGACGTCGTTCAGCTTCTGAAGGACATGACCGGCAACATCGGTCCAGACGCCTGCATGGACGCCGTGGGAATGGAAGCACATTACAGCGGGCCAATGTGGGCTATTGACAGGACAAAACAGGTCTTAAAGATGCAGCCTGACCGTCCTGGCGTTTTGCGGCAGGCCATCATGGCCTGCCGTAAAGGAGGCACTGTTTCCGTCCCGGGCGTATACGGCGGATTCATCGACAAAATGCCGATGGGCGCTTATGTGAACAAAGGCCTGACGATGAAGACGGGGCAGACTCACATGATGCGATACATGAAACCGCTGCTGGAGTTGATTCAGGGTGGCAAGATCGATCCCAGCTTTGTCGTCAGTCACCGCGTGCCGATAGACAAGGCCCCCGAGATGTACAAGGTATTCCGCGATAAGAAAGACCACTGCACCAAAGTTGTTCTTGACCCGTGGGCAGATGGAGTAAGAGTCGCAGCTTAGTCGCGTTCTCAACTCACTACAGAACAGACCGCGCCGGCGTATGCCGGCGCGAGTCTTTCATTTGTTTCTACACACAGTCACATCGACAATATTTATTTCTGAAGGAAAGGAATCACAAAATGGCGAATGAAAATCTGAAAGGCAAAAGAGTAGCGATCCTGGTAACCGACGGCTTTGAGCAAGTGGAACTGCTGCAGCCGCGCGAAGCCCTGGACAAAGCCGGGGCTGAAACCAAAGTTGTGTCGCTAAAAGAAGGTCCTGTAAAAGGCTGGGACATGACGAAGTGGGGCAAGGAAGTCCCGGCAGATTTGACGCTGGATAACACACGGCCAGACGATTTCGACGCGCTGCTGCTTCCCGGCGGCGTAATCAACCCAGACAAACTTCGCATGGAGCCGAAGGCGGTTGCTTTCGTTAAATCATTCTTTGACGCAGGAAAACCGGTAGCCGCGATCTGCCACGGCCCATGGACGATCATTGAAGCCGGCGTAGCTCGCGGCCGGAAAATCGCTTCATGGCCTTCGCTCAAGACCGATATTCGCAATGCCGGTGCAGAGTGGGTCGATAAGGAAGCAGTCACTGACGGTAATCTTGTCACCGCCCGCAAGCCGGACGATATTCCCGCGTTTAATCGCGCTATGATTGAACTGTTCAGCGCTGGCGCGAAACAAAAACGGCCCGCGGCCTAAGAAACCAGCTACAGACTCGCGCATTAAGAATCGGGGAGCATACACAGCTCCCCGATTTTTGCTCACCTAACAAAATCCTGCGTGTCCTACATTGGGACACTTTGCTACCGACGATCAATCTCTTGCGTCTAATCTTGGACATGCGCCTATTCATGATCACGTTACTGCTTGCCGCCGCCGCAATCGCGCAAGCTCCGCCACAGGAAATTCCCATCGATGATGCTATTCGCATCCAAGAGTTTTATCGGCTTGCTGCTCAGATTCAAGACAACGTCTGGCCCAGTTGGAGCCAGGTTCCCGCGCCTCTGCTGATTGTGACCCCAGACGAAGAGTTTCTTACGCATCATTCCGCGGTACCGAAGGATTTCAAGTCGGCGGGAAATGGCTTCTACGCGCGACCGCGGCAATTTCCTGCCAACCTGCTGGCTACATTCCCAGCGTTTGGGCCGCCTTCAGTGATTGTGATTGGCCAGCCGAAAAACACAAACAGCAAAACCAGCACACCGTGGCTCATCACAGTGATGCATGAGCATTTCCACCAATTACAGAACGCCCAGCCAGGATACTTCCAGGCAGTGCAAGATCTTGGCCTAAGCCGCGGTGATACTACCGGAATGTGGATGTTGAACTACCCCTTTCCCTATGAGAAGCCTGAGGTGGCGCGCTCATTTGCGGAGCTTCGCGATGTTCTGCTCAGCGCCGTGAATGAATCAGAAAGGGGCAAAGCTGAAAAACTTGCGCAACAATATCTTCAGGAGCGAAAGAAGTTCTTTGCGCAGTTATCGCCCGACGACAGGAAATATTTTAACTTCCAGCTTTGGCAGGAGGGAATCGCCCGCTACACACAGATCAAGAGCGCAGAAGCAGCCGCTCAGTATCAACCTACCGCCGAATACAAGGCGCTCGCCGATTTTGAATCATTCTCCGCCTATGCGGCCAAGGCGAGATCAGAAACCCTTAACGAACTCAAGCGCGCGAATCTCGGCGAATGGAAGCGCACGGTTGTTTATTCCTTTGGCGCGGCAGAAGGCCTGCTGCTGGACCGCCTCAATCCCAATTGGAAGGACGAATATTTCAAGCACTTGCTATCAATGGATTCATTCTTCGGGAACTGATCCATTTCTTGTGAGAACAATGCAAACCCGCTGGGCTTGCATGTCCCAGCGGGTATGATTTAAGGCTCTGAGAATTTACGGCTGCCATCATACATTATGGCGCTTCTATCAGCTCCATCTTGCCGTCGCGTTTGCGGTGGAGCACTTTCACTCGGCCTTCCAGATCGCGAAAGACAAATACCTCGCGGTCGCGAAATTCGGCTTCTTTGACCGCTTCTTCGATTGTGAGCGGCTTATATGAGACCGAATCAGAGCTTTTCACCACATGCGTCTCAGTGACTTTTACCCTGCTGGGAAAACTGTGGACTTTTACCGGCACGGCCGTCGTCAGGTCGCCATTCACTGCAATCGCTATCGTCGGCTCCTGTTGTGATTCTCCGGATGATTCCATTTTCTTGCGCGCCTGGCGTTTTTTGCTCTTCCATCGCGTCTTGTATTTCACGGCCTGGCGCTCGATCTTGTCCAGCGCTCCTCCTATTGCTGTATTCATCTCCTGGGCCTCGGAGAGGCCAACGATCGGGGCATGATTGCGCACTGTAATTGTGATCTCCGCAATATGACGGCGTTTCTCCGTCGAGAGAATCACGTGCGTTTCAAATGTGCCAAGGATTTTCTGGATTTTTTCAAGCCCGCCTTCGACCTGCTTGCGGGTGATAGGAGTGATTTCGTACTGGCGGCCAGTGTATTCGACGTTCATTGACTCCCTCCTGAAATTGGGTCCAACTGAGAGTCGTCTGCCGGGTGCTTTGGGAGATACGGCACGGGTACAGGCGGCTTTTTTAACGTCTGCCCGAAAGCGCCGGCTCGGATGTGGCCGCGCTTCCCGATTTAACTCTTCGTCCTCCTTTGATGCGTGCTGGGTATCTTCATATCTTCGCGATATTTTGCCACTGTGCGCCGCGTCACCTGAATGCCCTGCGACTGCAAAACGCGGGTTATCTGGTCGTCGGTCAGCGGATGCGCCGGATCTTCTTCTTCAATCAGCTTCTTAACACGGCGCTTCAGGATCAGTAGCGATGTGCCCGCGCCTTCAGGGCCCTGCACACTTTCCGAGAAAAAGTAGCGCAGTTCAAACACACCTTGCGAAGTGTGAACGTATTTGCTGGCAACTGCCCGGCTCACCGTGGATGGATGTACACCGATCTCTTCGGCAACCTCTTTGATCATCATGGGCTTCAGCTGGTCGATGCCCTGATCTAAAAATTCGCGCTGCCGGCCGATGATGGCATAACAAACCTTCAGGATCGTCTGTCGCCGCTGCTCAATGTTCTTGATCAGCTGAACCGCAGACTTGTAGCGTTCTTTTACGTAGGACTTTACGTCCTTCTCCACGCCGCCATTCTGGTTCAGCATTTTGCGGTACGTCGGGCTCACGCGGAGTTGCGGCAGGTCTTCATCGTTCATCAGGACAAGATACTCGTCACCATGCTTCACAAAGGCGACGTCCGGCTCAATCAGCTTGGGCTCGACCTTGTTATAGCGAAGACCCGGCTTGGGATCGAGCGTGCGAATAAACTCATGCGCCTGGATCACTGCTTCCATGGGCCGCGCAATGGCCTTGGCGATTTCCTTATATTGCTTGTTCTGCAGAAAGTGGAGTTGCTTGTCCACCATCTTCAGAGCGTCTTCAACGACCTGATCGTTCTCAGGATCGTCCGAGCCTTCCATGTCCCGGGTCTTGATCAAGTGCTCAAGCTGGGCCATCAGGCATTCACGCAAATCACGCGCCGCAACGCCGACAGGATCAAAATGCTGGATCAGCGCGATTGCTTCCCGCAGATCATCGCGCGTGAATTGCAGAACCGGCGTAAACCCATTATTCTTCTCGGCAGCAACCGCTTCCGGCGTGGGCTCATGAGAAACGATTAATTCCAGATGAGAGGGCTCGGCTGGCGCTTCGGATTCCGCCGTATCTGTGGTTACCGCTTCAGAGGCTGGCCCTTCGGATTCCTGGGCGTGCGCCACTCCCATTAACTCATCGTCTGAAGCAGTAAGGTAGCCTTCCTCATTCAGATTGCCAATGACCAACTCCGCCGCGGCATAGACCGCGGGACGAACTGTGACAGAACCTAATTGCCACACCAGATGGTCAGAAAGTGTCCCGGGCTTGGAAAGGAAATTTTCAAAGGATGGCCTGTCAATCTCTTCCAGGTCGGCGGAGTTGCGATAACCGGGATCAAGGTAATCGCGGAAGAATGAGCCAAAATCGATCTCATCAAAGGGATCTTTCTTCTCGGCTTCAGGGCCGGTTTCATCTTTCTCCTTGATGTCTATTGCGTCCTGGCGTTCGTGGGCCTCTTGCTTTCCGGCAATCTCATCCAGCAGTGGGACGGTGGAATCCAGCTCCTCCAACACGGGGTTCTCCACCATTTCCGTATTGATCATCTCCTTGAGCTCCAGTTTGTTGAGCGCGAGCACGCTCACCATCTGGACCAGCCCTGGAGTGAGAATCTGCTTTTGCGAGACCCTCAGGTTCAATTTGTTTTGGAGTAAAACCATCCCTGCTTCTTTAGTTAAATTCTACTATCACACGCTGTGCCGGGGCCCAAAAGAGTACCGTCGTAATTCGACTATTTTTGCTTCTTACCTGATGCAATTAAACAAATGAAAAACTCTCTCCCAGATAGACTCGCTTTACCTCCGGGTCGTTGCCAAGCTGCTCTGGCGTACCGGTGCGGAAAATACGGCCTTCATTAATGATATAAGCGCGGTCCGTGACTGACAGCGTTTCACGCACGTTGTGATCTGTGATCAAAACTCCGATGCCGCTTCCCTTCAAATCAAAAATTATCTTTTGCAGGTCCAGCACGGCAATGGGGTCAATGCCTGAAAATGGTTCATCCAGCAAGATGAACTTTGGTGCAATACAAAGAGCGCGCGCGATCTCCACTCTGCGGCGCTCACCGCCGGAAAGCGCATACCCCATATTGTTACGAATATGTCCAAGCCCCAGTTCATCGATCAATTGGTCGCGCTTGCGTCGGCGCTCTTGCCATGAAATGGGCTGTACTTCCAGCACAGCCATTATGTTTTCTTCCACGCTCAATTTGCGAAAAACAGAAGGCTCTTGTGGAAGATAGCTGATGCCGTAGTTCCTGGCGCGCAGATACATGGGAACATTGGAAATGTCCTGGCCGTCCACAAGGATGCGGCCGCTATCCGGGGGCACCAGCCCCACAATCATGTAAAAAGATGTAGTTTTACCGGCGCCGTTGGGGCCCAAAAGTCCGACTACTTCAGCCTGGTTGATATGAAGACTGACGCCGTTGACTACCCTGCGCCCGCGGTACGATTTCGCGATTTCGTCCGTGGCCAAGGTCTGCATTTACTTCTTGCCTGCGTCTGGAATCCTGTTTGGAATCTCGGTTTTGGAGGTTTCTCCGCTACCTACCAGCACCCTACCATCGTGGGTAAAAAAAGTCAACGAATCACCCGAGATTTGGCCTCGTTCGGCATCAAAAATGCTAGGGAGTTTTTCGGGAGAGCCGGTCAGCACCATTTTTTCCTCGGCAGCGGTATAGACAAGTTTGCTCCCAGCGGCCTTCCGGCTTCCTTGCTCGATCTTGATATCTCCTTGCGCTTCAATACGTTCCAGCTGGCTTGCGCTCTGGTTTTCAGCTTGGCCCTTCTTTGGCAGAAGGATTACCTGAACCGTTGCTGAAGTGATGGTGGCATCCTGCGCACGGACCACCACGTTGCCGCTAAAGACCGCTCTACGCTCCGCGTCGACGTAGGAAAGCCTGTCTGACGTCACATTCACTGGAGTCAGCTTGCCATTTTTATCCTTTTGCACAAAAACTGATGCAACATGGCCCCCTTGTCCACCCTGTGCCTGAAGGCTACGCTTTGTCCGGTCAAAACTGATGGTTGGCGCTTCCACGATGTTCGGACCTTGCCACAGACGGGCTTTCGTGTAGCGGGCAACTCCTGTAGCGGAGTTCATGGTGGCAGTTGATCCCGTTACATGGATTGGATCAGCCGAGCCCAGCATGGCCCCGCCTGCCTGCGCACTCATTTTTGAGTATGTGGTTTTTACGTTATCCTGGGCAAATGCGTTGCGAGTCTTGCGATTGAGTTGGATGCTGTCGGCTGTGAGCGTAATACCCTGGTTCGCGTCAATGACGCGTGGCGATCCAGAAAGAAGAATCGTTTCTTCGGCTGCGGCATACTTGGCGCGCTCGGCAGAAGCCGTCTGTGTTCCTTCTTGATAACGGAAATCGCCGGTCTGATCGGCTGAAACAATCTCACCTTTGTCATTGAACTTTGCAGTCAGCTCGCGCGACGTGAGAATTCTGTCTGGCTTGCCCGGAACGGAATCAACAATCTTCGCATCGGGAGTTCCATAGAGAGAGACAGGGCGGTTCTGGTCATTGAACACCGTTTCAAAATGTCCTGCGCTGATCGTGGTCTTGCCCGGCGCTTGCTCACGGACGATTTCTGCTGGCCCGCCGGAAGTAATGGCCTTCTCCAATCTGCGGCCATCCTTCACGGAAAGATCCAGTGCCACTGCATGCAGCTCTTGTGATTTTCCTGCTGGGCCCTGTTTCAGTTGGACTGAATCCTCAGCTCTTGCCTTGGCCAGCCGATTCTCTGATCCAAACGTGAGTAGAATTTTCCCAGCCTTTCCTTCGGCGGGCGATTCACCTTTGCTCAAAAACGTTACGCCGCCGGAAAGAACGCCTCTTCGCGCCTGATTTGCGCCGGTCATTTCCAGCTCACCTTCAGCAGCGTTGACCTCGAACGCTTTTGTGCCGGTGCTTGATGCATGCAGATTGCCGGAACCAACAACGCGCTCAATGTTGTTGTCGTCACCCATGAAAACCGTGACTTTGTCGGCGGAGATTACGCGCTGAAGTTCCTCCACCTTTGCGGACTGCATCACGATCCTGCTGGGATTCTTTGTGATTGTCGCGCTTTGGCCCGTGATGGTTGCCTTGCGCGGTCCCGTGCTGGTGATTCGAACAGCCGATTTCAGCGTGAGCACGCCGCCGTGGGAATCGTATGTTGCGCCTACGGCAGATCCATTGCCTTCCGGAACGCGGAATTCGATCGCGGCTTTGGTCTGGGCAATTCCGGTATTTTCATTGAACGTGAGCGCGCTCGTCTTTACATGAATCAGGTTCTTGGTTTCCTCCGCAGGTCCACCGGCAGGAGTTGCCGCCGTAGAAACGGCTTCCAGGTCAATGCGGACCTCGCCCTCCGCTGAGACAACTTTTGCCACGGGATCATACGCGAAATCGGCGCCGTAAATCTGGTCGGAGCGGTCCTGGTTGCGCCCAAAAACGGTGATGCTCACATCATGCAGCGCCGCGCGTCCGCCCTCTTTATATTGCTGGACGCTGGCGGCATGAATAGTAAAGAGCGTCTTTCCGCCC
Organism: Acidobacteriaceae bacterium; assembly: GCA_027307045.1. Classification (GTDB taxonomy): domain Bacteria; phylum Acidobacteriota; class Terriglobia; order Terriglobales; family Acidobacteriaceae; genus Angelobacter. The sequence continues at coordinate 56,931 of DAHUXR010000004.1, read as the reverse complement.
TCTGACTTGGAGAGATTGAATCCTGTAGCGCTTTTTTCCACGCCTGAAGGAATATTTTTGGGCGTCTCAGGAATTGCCTCTTGCGGCTTGAAAACCCCGTGCAGATAAAATCCCAGGGCGATCACAAACACGAACACTGCGCCGCCGGCAAAGATTTTTCTCAGCCGCTTGGGATCAAAGGGCATGCTTCCAATGGTAAATGACGGTAGAGCCGTACCGCGCTTCCAGCGCGGTACTCAAATGCCCATCGGCTAGTAGCGCAGCACCCTGGTTCCCGCCAGCAGGTCATGCAGACCGGTTTTGCGCTCAGTAAACCCAATCATGATGAAGCCGATACAGAAAAACATGGAAGACAGGATCTTGGCAAAGAAACGTCCCGTGGCGCGGCCAAAGCCAATCCGGGTACCAGCTTCATCCACTACTTTAAGGCGCAGAACTCGCTTTCCTATCGTTCCCTGCCATGAGGAACTGGTGAGCAAGGCTTCATAGAGCCACTGGCCGACAAAAGCCAGCGCGATGTAAACGAAGACCGAACTCAAAATCGTGACGATGAGCTCTGGAGACGGCGGCTCCTGGTTCTGCTCCGCTTCGCGTGCGATGCGAACGATTGCCGGCAAGACCATGATAAAAAACAGCGGAGCAGCAATTGCTCCCAGAATAACGTGGTCAATCAAGTGCGCCAGTAAACGAATCCAGAAACCGCCGTAAGGCGTCCCTGGGGCCGCCACATAGGCGACCGGAGGTGCAGCGGCATAAGCGCGCGCGGGAGCTGCTGCCTGGTTTGGTGTAAGGCCGCTGGAAAGGGTTAAGCCGCAACTCTGGCAAAATTGGGCGGTCGCTGGGTTTTGTGTGCCGCACTTGGAGCAAAAGATGTTTTCTGGCATATCACGGGCACTATAACTCCGTTGGCCTTCAGCCGCAAACAGAAATTGCCGCCGGAATTGATCTTCTAAAATCTTCCAAGGTCAGTTCCAGGCCTCCAAAGTCGGGATGAAAATTCAGCCCGATCTTGTAGGCTACATCCAGATTGTCACCCGACTGAAGGGATGCCGCCTGGGCCCGTTCCGCCATCCGCCAACCCACGGCCTCATAGTTGAAGCTGGCCTTGGCATTCGGCAGTCTCTGCTTCACACGCAACTTAATATGTTTCTCTTTCAGAATCCTTGGTGGCATTAATAAGCTCACGCCGCAACTGGAAAACACGGGTTCACGGTTGCCGTGGCCGAACGGCTCCAATCGGCCTAGACTGTTGAGCAACTCTGGCGTGACCGAACTAAGAGGGATTTCAGCATCAATGATCAATTCTGGCAACAAATCTTCAGGTTTAAGCATCGCTTGCGCGTAAGTATTCAACCTTTGCTTTAAGGCCGGAACGTCTTTGCTGGGCATGGCAAAGCCAACTGCGTGAGCATGGCCACCAAAGCGCGTAAACAGATCGTGACAGGATTCGAGCGCATTCAGCAGATGGAACGCACTGATGGAGCGTCCCGATCCGTGAGCTTCTTCCGCGTCCTTGGCAATCACGAGCGCTGGGCGGCCGGTCTTCTCGACGACCCGCGACGCCACAATGCCGACGACACCACGGTGCCAGCCATCGCCATCGAACACCATGCAGAACTTCCCTGTAAGATCGGTCTCTGCTGCAAGCTGCTCATCAATTTCCGCCACAATGCGCTGTTCTTCAGATTGGCGTTCCAGGTTCAACTGGTTCAGCTTTTCCGCAATGTCTTTGCAACGTGCCTGGTCTTTGCACGTGAATAGCTCAATCACGTCGCGCGCCACATCCATGCGCCCGGCGGCATTGATGCGGGGGCCTAAGCGGAATCCTACATCGCCAGCGCCGATGGCACGTTCGCCGGTTAGGCCGGAAACCTCCATTAAAGCTTTAAGTCCACCGTTGACCGGACGCCGTAGTCCTTCCAGACCCAGGCGCGCGATCGTGCGGTTCTCTCCGACCAGCGGAACTGCGTCCGCGATAGTAGCGATGGCTACCATCTTGAGAAAAGACGGGATCAGTTTTGCCTGATCCACCGCGTCTTTGAATTTTGCAAACAGTGACTGGGCTATTTTGAACGCCACACCGGCGCCACAAAGCTCTTTGCAGGGATAATCACAGCCCTGCTGGTTGGGATTCAGCACCGCCCAAGCGTTTGGTACGCCTTCATGCGCTTCCGGCAAGTGGTGATCGGTAACGATCAAATCAATGCCGACCCGGCGTGCCGTCTCTGCCGCTTGAAACGCCCGTATGCCGGTATCCACGCTGATAACGACTTTTATTCCGCCCGCAGCGGCTCGTTCAATCACGTCATCCTTGATTCCGTAACCTTCCTTGATTCTGTGCGGGACATGAAAATCAGCCGCGCCGCCGCATAGCTCAATGGCCGTTTTCAGGATCACGACGGCCGTGGTTCCGTCCACGTCGTAGTCGCCGTAAATCAGAATTCCCTCTTTGTTAGCGATGGCTGCGCTCAGGCGCTCCACGGCAGCCGACATTCCCCGCATGAGATAGGGTGAATGCAGATGATCAAGTGAAGGCGAAAGGAAATTTGCCGCATTGGCCGGCGTGATACCGCGGAGGGCCAACAGTCTGGCCACAATTGAGGAAATCTTTGTTTCAGCGCAGAGCGCTTCCACCTGGCCGGCGTCGGGATTCGCAAATGACCACCGCACCGGCGCTTACTCGTCGTCCTGATCGGTATCGTCAATCAGGATGCCGTCATAATCGTCAGCCGCACTCTCCAGCCGCTGGTACGTGTCATACCACGGGGTGGAAACCTCATACAAAAACATCACGCCCTGGCAGGGGAAGCCAAGCTGAACGTAACCCACTTTGCCGATAAAGCTGCGCAGCCAGCCGGCCTCTTCCAGCTCTTCCTCATTCATGTACTCGATTTCCTGGAGCCGGTTAACCAGGAGGTCCACATCCTCTTTGTCCAGCGAAACGTGATTCATGGTCACAAAGCTCACGTTCGATGCCTTGGCCAGCTCCACAAAGTCTTTCCATCCATCGGGATGGTCCTCATCGGTGGACCAGGGCACGTTGGCGACCTCGTCGCTCACATAAGCGCTGAAGCGGCGCAGCCCATGCCCCTCAATAAAGGCGACCATGTCATCTTTCAGAATTGTCAGATCTTGTTCCATGCAGGATAAGACACATCATATCGCGTTCGTGGGGTAAAGACTAAGGCGGGAGATGGAGTGTGGTAGCGGTCTATCGGCCAGCCCTTTGCCGGAATGCAAACGTCTTTCGTCCCAGTCCGTCTTATACAATGGCACGTTTTGGCTGAGGAGAAAATTTCGAATGCGCAAATACCTGCTTCACAAGCCTGTCTTGTCCTTCGTTGGAATGCTATTGCTTACCGTCGGCGTGGCGCTGGCCCAACCGCCACAACCTACGCCACAAAAGCCAGACTTAAAGTCCACAAAAAAGGCCAGCAACGCCAAGACGCTGAATTCCGGCCCTACGGCTCCAGAGGCCAATCCCGTTACGGCAAGCAGCAGCGCTGCGGCGGAGCATCCAGCGCCGAAATTCGATATCGCCAATATTGATAAGACGGTTGATCCCTGCGTGGATTTCTACCAGTATGCCTGTGGGAACTGGCTCAAAAATAATCCCATTCCCGGCGATCAGCCCATTTGGCTCAGCTTTGCCGAAGTATACGAACACAATCTGGTGGTCCTGCGCCAAATCCTGGAAACGGCAGCTCAAAACGATCCGGGACGCAATGCCGTAACGCAAAAAATCGGCGACTTCTACGCCTCGTGCATGGATGAAGCCGCCGCGAACAAAGCTGGCGCCACGCCGTTGAAACCGGAGCTGGATCGCATTGCAGCCATTAAAGACAAAACCCAGATGATTGAAGTGATGGCGCATGAGCAACTGATTGGTCCTAACCCGCTCCTGGGTTTTGGTTCCACTCCTGACCTGCACAACGCTGACCAGACGATTGCCGCTATTGACCAGAGCGGCCTGTCACTGCCGGACCGCGATTATTACCTTAAAGACGATGCTCCAACTGTCGCCATCCGCAAGGCGTTTGTCGATCACATGACGAAAGACTTCGTATTGCTTGGGCAGCCGTCTGCGCAAGCCGCCCAAAGCGCCGAAACTGTCCTGAAGATTGAAACTGATCTGGCCAAAGCCTTCATGGAGCGCACGCTGCGTCGCGACCCTAAAAATCGCGATCACAAAATGTCAGTCGCGCAGGCTGAATCCTTTGCCCCAAATTTCCATCTTGACCGTTATTTCGCAGCCAGTGGCGCGCCATCTTTTGCTGAATTGAATGTCGGCAATCCCGAATATTTTAAGGCAGTAAACGTGGTAATTGACTCCACTCCGCTGGACGCCTGGAAAACCTACATGACATGGCAGATGGTGAACCATGCCGCTGGCTGGCTTTCAGATGATTTTGTGCAGGAAGATTTTAAGTTCCAGCAGGCCATCACCGGACAAAAAGAATTGCCGGTGCGCTGGAAGCGCTGCATAAATGCCACGGACAACGCTTTGGGTGAAGCCCTGGGCCAGCCTTATGTGGATGCCACTTTTGGCGCGGAAGGAAAGGCCCGCATGCTTAAGATGGTGGACGCGCTGGAACACTCACTGAAGGGTGACATTACCACTCTCCCGTGGATGACAGAAACCACCAAGAAAGAAGCGCTGATCAAGCTGGCCGCCATCCGCAACAAGATCGGCTATCCCGACAAGTGGCGCGATTACAGCAAACTAAAGATCGTTCGCGGGGACATGATCGGCAATCTTTACCGCGCCAGCGAATTTGAGTCCAACCGGCAATTACAGAAGATCGGCAAGCCGGTGGACAAGTTGGAATGGACAATGACTCCGCCCACAGTGAACGCCTATTACAGCGGAAGCCACAATGAAATTGTCTTTCCTGCCGGCATTCTCCAGCCGCCATTTTTTGATCGCACATTAGATGACGCTGTCAACATGGGCGGCATTGGACTGGTGATCGGCCACGAACTTACTCACGGCTTTGACGACCAGGGCCGCAAGTTCGATCCTAAAGGAAATCTCCGCGATTGGTGGACCGCTGAAGACGGTAAGGAATTTGAACAACGCGTAAGCTGCGTGGCCGATGAATACAGCTCCTTCACCGCTGTAGACGACCTCAAATTAAATGGCCGGCTGACCCTGGGTGAAAATACCGCGGACAACGGCGGCGCGCGCATCGCTCTGATGGCGCTGCATGACCTCATGGCGCAAGCCAAAGAAGATCCTGACAGAAAGATTGAAGGCTACACGCCCGATCAGCGCTTCTTTCTGAGCTTTGGCCGCGTCTGGTGCCAGAACACCACCCCGGAACTAGCGAGAATGCTGGTCCGCGTGGATTCGCATTCGCCAGGCAAGTGGCGTGTGAACGGAGTACTGCGCAACATGCCGGAGTTTCAGAAAGCTTTCGGTTGCAAGCCGGGCCAGCCCATGGCTCCGGCGAATGCGTGCAGGGTTTGGTAACGCTTGGGATTCCCCCCAGCAAGCGCGACTCCTGTTGGGGGGAAAAGTGCTCAGGATAAATGAAGGTTAACTCGCCTTCAGTTTTTTTCCAGGCGTTTTAACTTTGCGCTCGCCGACATCTTCACCTACGGGCGTCGAATCCTTTTTCGACGTTACCTCCGTTCCAGGTTGCGGATCATACGGAGTGATATCCAGCCCTTCACCGCCCTCGATCTCCGAATCCACCAGTTGCAGGCCGCTATTATGTGTCCAGGGCTCTCCGCCTAACGTTTCGTTCTTGCGATTCTCGCTCCCGCCGTTTTCGCTAGTATCGCTCTCGCCGGTTGACGCATTGAAATACTGGTCTACCAGGCCCGGCGTGGGCTTGATGATGCCGATCGAGAAACGAGGCTTCTCCATGCTTTCCAGTGCAGCAGTAAACGCGCGCATATGCGTGATCTCGCGCGTCATCAGGAATTGCAACGCCTGCTTCGAGCCTTTGTCGTCCGTGAAGGAGATCAGGCGTTCATAGACGATCTTGGCCCGCGCCTCAGCGGCAATGTTGCTGCGGAGATCCACAGCCAGGTCGCCGGTAATTTTCAGATAATCCGCAGTCCAGGCATCGCCCACGGAATTGACCAGGCTTACGCCACCGCCGCCGGCAATTGCCACCAGAGGATCTGCCTCTGCAGCCGCCCGGTCGGTCTTCATCGGTTTCAGGTGCATGCGAATAAGGGCGCCCACCACTTCCAGGTGGCTGAGCTCCTCGGTTCCTATGTCCATGAGTAAATCTTTGCATCCGGGATCTTCGCAGTTAAAGCCTTGAATGGAATATTGCATGGCCGCAGCGAGTTCCCCGTTGGCCCCGCCAAATTGTTCCAGCAGCATGTTGCCGAATCGCGGGTCTGGCGTTCCGACCTGCACTGTGTACATCAATTTTTTTACGTGGTGGTACATAGAAAATGCGCCTCTTTTTTCGGATGAATTTTTTGGCTTTCAACTCATGGGATGCATGAATCCAAAGCACCGCAACCAGCATGGAAATTTAGATTGCTTTGCTCTCAGTTGCGGATTCGCTAGAGAGAGGCCTCCTCGACTTTTAGCGGATTGCTCGGCCGCGCCCCCATCGCTTTTTGCATTTGCCTCGCGCTCCAGCCAGAATGGTATGTGGTGAATGACCGCATCGCCGAGCCCGAAGTTACATCGCCTGCCGCGACCGTGGGGGATTCTATCCCTCACCTGGAATATTCAAGTCGCGTTAAGGCCCGTGAAATACAAGCTGCCCAGCTTCAGCGCAAGCATCTTTGGCTCGGCAACGCACGCATCGTCCTTTTTGTCGCGATACTGGTCCAGTGCTGGATCACCGGCAAAACTGGCTCTCCATCTCTTTATTGGCTTCTAGTTCCCATCGTTCTATTCGTCGTCCTCGTCGTCGCACACCGCCGCGTAGTGACTGCGCTCAATATGGCGAAGCGAGCGGTTTCTGTTTATGGCCGCGGTCTTGCGCGGATGGAAGATCGCTGGGCCGGCAGCGGTGCAGCAGGTGAAGAATTCAAAGACCCGCTGCATCTTTATGCCGAAGACCTGGATATTCTTGGCGAAGGCAGCCTGTTTCAGTTGCTATCAACAGCACGCACTAACATGGGCAAACAATGCCTGGCACGCTGGCTGCTGAATCATGCCGATGTTCAGGAAATCCAGGAGCGGCAAGCCGCGGTCGCCGAATTGAAGTCACGGCTTGATTTTCGGGAAAATCTTGCGGTAAGCGGTGAAAGCGAGCGCATCGCAGCCAAGCCGGAAGCGTTGATCGCCTGGGCGCAGGAAGAAAGCGGCTTGCAAGATGGCCGCTGGTGGGCGTTGGGTCTGGCTGTTCTCTGCATGGCTGCTCTGGTCTTCGGCTTCATGGTGATGTGGACGCCTTTTATTATTCTTCTGCTGATCAATGGCATCATTACCTCGCGCGCCCGCCATCGTCTGGAAAAAATCTTTGCCGGCGTGGGCGACACCCACAAGGATCTCGATTCGCTGGCATTGCTGCTGAGTCGTATCGAAACCGAGAAGTTTGGATCTCCCATGCTTCAGGAACTGCATGCGCGACTTCTTACCCATGGTTTGCCACCTTCCCTGTGTATCGCACGCCTTGACACTCTGGCTGATCTGGATGACTCGCGCCACAACTGGTTCGTGCGCATCTTTGATATCCCTCTGCTTTACTCGATGCAAATTGCTTTTGCGCTGGAGCGATGGCGTCGCACGCACGGCGCCGGCATAAAGGCATGGCTGGAGGTCGTGGGAGAAATCGAGACGCTTGTTTCAATTGCAGCTTATTCTTTCGAACATCCTCAAGACCCGTTTCCCGAGTTCGCGCCTCCTGAGGATGAAATCTGCTTCCAGGGCGATTCTCTTGGCCATCCTTTATTGCCCGATAACAAATGCGTGCGCAATGACGTCCGGCTGGGAGGAAACAGCGAGGTGCTTTTGGTGAGCGGATCCAACATGTCCGGCAAGAGCACATATTTGCGCGTGGTCGGCATCAATGCGGTCCTGGCAATGATGGGCGCGCCTGTGCGCGCGACCCGCTTGCGGCTTTCGCGCGTGGCGGTTGGCGCTTCCATGCGTGTCTCTGACTCGCTGCAGAAAGGCATCTCTCATTTCTATGCGGAAATCAAAAGGCTCCGCCAGGTCGTGGACCTTTCATCCACACAGCCGGCATTGTTTTTGCTCGATGAAGTCTTGCAGGGCACCAACTCGCACGATCGGCGCGTTGGTACAGAAGGCGTGCTGCGCACGCTGGTTCGCAACAGCGCTATCGGTCTTATCACGACCCACGACCTGGCCCTCGCTTCGCTGGAGCAAGTTTTTCCTGCACATATGCGCAATGTTCATTTTCAGGAACGCTTTGAAGATGACAGGCTTTCTTTCGACTATCAACTGCGCCCCGGAGTGGTTACCACCAGCAACGGCATAGAACTAATGAAATCTATCGGGCTAGACGTTTCATAGTCTCACTCGTGAGCCTTTCCTCAGAGGACTCGCGTTGATCGTCCTTACGTTCCACTTCTTAGGATTACGCTGCCCATATTCTGCAAAAACCCGATGAGAAACTTTAATCAAACACTAATCCGCCCTTAAATCGTTGCTGTTGAAATGAAAAAGCCCTTATCCGCAAGCCGCCATTTGAAATTCCGGTAATGAAGTATAAGCCCGTGCTGTGACAAGGATGAAGGCTTAGTGCACGGAGTGGTGTGGTGGTTGGAGTGTGCCCAGGGGACGGGGCGGCGTTCTGGTTCGACATCACGATCCCGCTAATCGGGTGTGGAAATAGTTCGCTGCTCAGCATTGCAGGCGCTGGCCCGCTCGACCGGCGCAGCGATCAACCAGGGACAGAAGACGGCAACACAACACGACTGCGGCGCATTTGGCAAGGACAGCTTTTTCCTCCCCCAGAAGCGTCGGCGTAACGAAGATTAAGGGTTGTCGCGATCGGGAGTGATCCCGCGTTGCGAGACCACTTGATCTCGGGTGCGCGTTGCTGTTTTCAGCTTGAACTGCGTTTGACGCAGTTAATCCACCACCGGGGAGGCTGGTGTCTTTCTCCAACCGGCCTCCCTATAGTTTTCTCAGCTACGCCCATCAAGTCAGCGGACCCAAAGGCTCACGGCTGGCTACCTTGCAGCCGGCTCGGCGTTCCGCAGATACGCGTCTGACTTGTTCAACCAGTCCTGGCGCGGCGGATAGAAAACGTCCAGATCGACTGTGTCTTCTATCGCTTCAGCTTTGTGCGGCATGTGCGGAGGAATGCAAAGCACTTCGCCTGTCCTGACAATAATTTCCTTGCCGTCAATCCAGAACTTCAGCGCGCCTTCCACAATATAAGTGAGCTGCTCATTCAAATGGCTATGCTCCGGCACCACGCAGCCTTTCTTTAACAGGACCCGGGCCAGCATCAGGTTCTCGCCCGTGATCATCTGGCGGTCCAGCAGAGGATTTAACTGTTCCAGTTCGACATCATTCCAACGGATGTGTTTAAGCATGGTGGTTATTTTAGAATAGCCTGCGCCAAAAACGCACGTCGTCAATTGCACGTCGCAGAAGGGACTCGATTTTTGCTCCGGCTGAATCGTTCACAATTGACGTGTGGAGTGAGCTTATTTCTGCGTGACCGTGACCTTGTGGTAGCCGACAGTCGCCATGTCAATCTTGTTCGGCAATTGGAACTGGGAATCAATACCCACATTGGGATATTTGGGCGTGATGTATTTATTGACAAAATATTCCAGCGCCATCCGCGGCACGCTGAATCCATCAATATCCACTTCCCGTACGTGCACGCGTCCTTCGCGTCCGCTGCCGGATGCGTCAGCCTCAACTCGAACGTCATGCTGACCGCTGAACAGTGAGAGCATGGGATTGGACGAATTTTGTCCTGCCCGGATTTCATCGAAGTCAACATTCAGAAATGCCGTCACAACTCCGCTGCGACCTTCCAACTTCAGCTTCTTCACGCCCTGTGGAAGCACAATCCGTCCCGCGGCAATGTAATCATTGACCTCGTCTTCGGTCATCACGGTAGGGGCTTGATCCGGGTGCTCTTGCTCGCCATTCTGCTGGATATGATCCAGCTTCGTTTGCAGGCTGTCGGCCAGCCGGTGCCCGGCAGTATGCTGTGAACCGGGCGAATGCGTAGAAGGTTGCTGGGAAGTAGCCGGCTTAGACCCAGAAGATGCCTGCTGCACCGAGGCAGGCCCTTCCTGGACGATAAAAATTACGCTCGCCACCAGCAATATTGTTAGAACGATTCTAGAGATCATTTAGCGTGCGCGGGAGCCGCCTGCGCGGTCAACGGTTGAGGCGTAATTTCAGGCTTTTCCAGAGTCCCAGTGATTTCCCACTGAGTACCGGTGGTGCTCACCTTCAGCTTTGCCTGCTTGTTGGCCAGAGACATAGTCCCACTCAATTGATAGATGCGGTTCTCTGCCCTAAATTTGCTTGGCAGGATTTTTATGGCTTGCTTATCGATTTCCAGGGCGCCCTGGGCGCCGTTGAACCTGAGGGGTCTGCCCGCATCAAGCGCCAACGCTCTTGATGTTCCATTGCTTACTTGAAATTCCACCCGGCCGCCCGCACTTGTTGCCATTTCCTGAGGCGTCTTGCCTTCAAAGTGGGCTGAATAACTTACCTGGGCCCTGCCTGCAATCCACTGCGCTACCTGACCAGCCACAGTATTCTGCGGGCTCACTCGCTCCAGCGTTACGCCTTCCAGGGAACCACTTCCGGTATAGCGCGGCTGGCTGCCGCTCCAGTCAATCTTCCAGTCGCCTTGCGTCGTTCCGCCGCCCACCCTGGCAGTCACGCGATTTACTATAAGCGCGTGATCGCCTAGTTCAAGATGCGCGGCAAATTTTTCCAAAGGCATATTGGCAATATTCAATTCACCTACCGCGATACTGCCTTCGGCCCGAAAATCCGGCAGCTTATTCTCTGATCCAGAAAGGAATGGCAGACTCCATCCCTTATCCGAAAATCCCAGCAAGTCGGCGATATCGGGTATAGCCAGCGAATCCAGATGCAGATCAAACTGGAGAGGACAAGGAGCATTGCCGGTGCAGTTTAGCGGGCTGCTCACCAAGCCGGTGAATGCAATTGGACTATGCTCGAACTGGCCATTGATTTTGCTGAGCACTAACGCCGTATCGGTAATTTGCGCGTCGGCCTCCGACATCACGACCCGGTCTTTCACGCCTGGAATCCATACCGCCAGATTTTGCAGGTGAGCCGTGCCGTGAAGTTTTGGCGCGGCGAAGTTTGCCCATGGACCACTTACGTTTAAATTCACCAACGCCGAAGCGGTTGTATTTGAAATTTGTGAATGGAACCCAGTGGTGTGGCCGAACGCCAAAAGTCTTTCCATTGGCACCATACCCTTGGCACTCACAAAATAGCCCTTGCTATCCAGGCTTCCTTGCACTTCCAGCGTGGTGGATGGGCCCATTTGCACTGAGAACGCATCAACGGTGAGCGAGTCCGAATCATAAGCTGCGCTGGGAGCAACCGCTGGTGCCGGTTGCGCCGGGGTACTCGTTTTTTTCTTTTTAACTACCAGTGCGGCTGGCGTATCGCCCGCCCCAACGTGGAACCTAACGGCGCTCACCGGAAATGGTTTATCGCCAGCCGCAGCCTGTAGCAGGAACGGCGTGCTCATGCCCGTTCCATGAAAATCGCGAACACCCGCGTGCCAGTGGAAACCAAACGCGGCATTTAGATCGCCGCTGGCGGTGAAGTCATCGGGCAGGGACCGGCGCGCCTGGCGTGCAACCGCCGCCAGAAGCGAAAGAGGCACACGATTCGCCACCAACGATAGATCGTAGTTCTGCGCGCTGGGCGTAAAATGGGCCGTTATCAAAAGTCCGCCGATGCCCAGAGGCGTGTCGCATTTAAGCCCAAGACTTCCTTTGGTGTAGTCGCCCAGGCAGCGAGTGCGTATGCGCGGCATGGCGTTGCGATTGATATCGAAACGGCGGAAGCTATCCAAGTCAGCCGTAGCGCTAATGTGCAAATCCGCAAGCGTACCGGCAACTTCGGCGGTTGCATCCAATGCACCGCGCCATCCTTTGTCCTGCCCCATGACCAGACTGGAAAATTGCCCCAGTTGCGATTTTGCCCATGAAACCTGCAGCTTTACCGGCATGTCACGAAGGTTGGCGGAGCGTTTTACATCGCCGTCCACGCGGACCGTGCCCGTATCGTTCAGGTTCATATCAGTACGGACAGGATGACCTTCCAGTCGTATGTGCCACGTATCTTCGGAGGCTAGCCAGAAGGCAAAGTCGGTATTGGTCAGCGCGTAAGGCTTTTTCTCCTGGCCAAGTTTCAGATTGATCCGGCCACCGCTGGCTTCAATATAAGGAAAGCGCGAGCGCTGCTCCGCCCTGCGTTTCGCCGTCGGCGCGGTAGGCACTTGCTCTACCCGCAGCAGCAGTGACTCCAAATTCCAATGGTCGCGAGCGTAAACAAGGTTCAGGCTGGGCGGAGCAACGTCATCGGTCAGCTTAAGATTCGCGATTTCCAGCCGGCCCTGCCACAAAGAAGTCAGACGCAGGTCGGCCGTAACTTTTCCGCAAAAAAGCAACGGTTCCGCGCCGAAAGCAGGATCGTCCATCACCTTAAAGTCGTAGAGATCAAATCCGGGACGCGGAAACAGACGGTATTTAACTGACCCAATCTTCACTTCCCTTCCCAGCGCGGCGCTCAAAGTTGAGGCCAGCCTGTTGCTGAAACGTGCCCCGTTAATGTTGGGAGGCAGGAAGATGCACAGCGCCAGGACTACCAGCACAACAGCAACGATTTTTTTTCCGGTAGACGTCATGATCAGCGCACAAGGTGGAAGAGACGATTCCATCGGGTGAGACTAAAAAAATGCACCGTGATATTTACAAACGCAGCCACGCGATCGCCAATCGGTTTCGGCTCGCCGTTTTCTTCAGGCACATTGAATGACCAGAACACAACCAGCGGACGCCCAATAATATTTTCTTTGGGCACAAAGCCCCAATAGCGGCTGTCCAGGCTGTTATCGCGATTGTCACCCATGGCAAAGTAGTGGTCCGGCGGAATCACCACTTCCTCACCTCGAATACTGGCCTGCAAAGTTGCGGCCCATTCCGGCGAAATCTGGCCAATGCCATAGCTGAGGGCAGTGGGAAATTCATCGCGATAGGTATCGTAAGTTCCGTTGCGAATCACGTAAGGCTCGGCTTGCCTCACGCCGTTCAGATAGACCACACCATCATGTAGCCGGATCCGATCGCCCGGGACACCAATAATGCGCTTCACCAGATACATGCCTTGTTCGGCGGGATTGGGGGTGAGGAACACTGCCGTGTCTCCGCGATGAATCCCACGGTACGGCAGCAGCCAGCCCATTTTCCCCCGGCTCAGCGGCGTGAGGCGATCGACAAATACATGGTCTCCCACCAACAAAGTCCGTTCCATGGAACGTGACGGAATCTCAAAATGCTGAACCACAAATGTAAGAATAAAGAGTCCCACAACTAACACGGAAGCAATTCCAGCTATCGACTCCGGCAATGTCTCTTTTGGACGCCCGGCCTTTTCCTGCTTCCTTTTATCTGTTCTAAATAACGGCAAGATATATTCCTGACTGAATTGGGATCAGCGCACCAGATGGAACATGCGATTCCAACGGGTTTCACCAAAAAAATGAGTAACTACATGAACCAGGAAACCAATACGGTCCGCCATGGCTGTGCGCTCGTATTGGTCTTTGGGTGTATTAAATGACCAGTAAATAAACAGGGGCCGCCCTATCACGTTTTCTCTGGGAATAAACCCCCAGAACCGGCTGTCCAGGCTAACGTCGCGATTATCGCCCATGCCAAAAAAACTGTCCGGTGGGACTACCAATTCGCCGTCTTTCAAATGTTGCCGCATCACAATGGGCCATTCCGGATTCACATTTGAATCTCCGTCCGGGGGGACCGCGGGAAACTGGTCGCGATACGGTGAATAGCTCGGTCCTGAATGGATCACATACGGCTCATTCAGGGCTTCGCCATTTCGATATACCTTCCCGTCACGCAAGTGAATGCGATCGCCGGGAATTCCGATAATCCGCTTCACTACATACATGCCAGGTTCCTTCGGGTGAAGGAAAACAATAATATCGCCATGCTTGATCTCGCGGTATGGAAGCAACGGCCCCACATATGCGGCTTTCGACGTGGGCGAAAGGCGATCGACAAAAACATGGTCGCCCACCAGAAGCGTTTTGACCATGGATTCCGACGGGATCTCAAAGGCCTGCACCATGAACGTAATGATGAACAGTCCTGAAACCAGCACTGAAGCAATCCCTGAGATTGATTCAGGCAGGCTTTCCTTTTTCTTGTCCGTTTTTTTCTCTTTGCTCTTGTCGAACAAACGCGGTTTCCTGCTCAGACTATGGATTGATCAGCGAATCAGACGAAACATGCGGTCCCAGCGCGCCATGTCCAGCAAGTGGGCCAGTGTCTGTCCTGAATGAATGAGTTTATCACTGGAGCGTCCGGCTTCCGAGCCTCTAACCGAGAGATAGATCACCAAGGGCCTGCCCACGATGTTGGCCCGAGGTACAAACCCCCAATAGCGGCTGTCCAGACTATTGTCGCGATTGTCACCCATTACAAAATAATGGTCCGCAGGCACCACCAGTTCGCCACCATTCACGTAATTCGATAATTCATACCGCCAATGGCGATCGATGTCGCGCGAATAGCCGCGCTGGTTGGGAAAGTTGTCGCGATATCCATCAGGCATCCATTGCTTGTGCACCGCGTAATTTTCCTCTAGCGGACTGCCATTCACGTAGACAGTTTTGTCTTGAAGGCGGATATGGTCTCCGGGCATTCCAATCACGCGTTTCACCAGAAATTGCGAGGGATCGACGGGAAAATAAAAAACTACGATGTCGCCTCGTTCGATTTTTCCATAGGGCAGCAGGTGCGCCGATCCCGGCAAGCCCGCATAATGCAGCTTGTCCACCAGCAGGAAGTCGCCAACAAGCAGCGTATTCTCCATTGAGCCGGAAGGGATCTGAAATGCCTGAACGATAAACGTAATCACAAAGATGCTGTAGATCACAACAGTAAAGAAGGCCTGTATCCCGAAAAGATCTTTCGGCTCTCGATGGCCCTTGCGCTCTGGAGCGGCTGGAGGCGCGCTTTCTGGCGCAAGGCCATCCGACTCAAGGATCTGAGGCTCGGCCTTGTCCGGCGCAGACACACCGTCACCTGGTGACGGCACCGCTGCCAAACTTTCTTCCGTCCGGGTTTGATCCTGATCGCTCATTCGTTCTCAGTCTGGCCGCGCAAATGCTCCAGCGCCTGCTTGGCGGCAAGCTGTTCCGCTTTCTTTTTCGTTCCGCCTTCGGCGCGGGCCACATATTCCATCTTGCTTTGTCCCTGGAGATAAATCCGCGCTTCCACCGTGAAAGTCTTACGATGGTCCGGGCCTTCCTCCTTCACTGTGACATAAACAGGCTGTTGCCTGCCACTGGATTGCAACAATTCCTGCAACGCGGACTTGTGGTCGGTGAGGCTGAATTCGTTTTCTCCGTCGGCAGTAATCGTCTCCAGCTCGGATTCCAGCACCTGACGGATAATGAATTCCCGCGTCTTTTCCAGTCCCGCATCCAGGTACATGGCGGCAATTACGGCTTCTATGGCATCTGAAAGCAGCGTTCCTTTTGATCGTCCGCCGCTACGCTCTTCGCCGCGTCCAAGCCGCAGATATTTTCCCAGCCCAATCCTGGTCGCCACGCCTACCAGGTGCTCCGCGCTCACCAGGTGCGCTTTGAGCTTGGATAACTGGCCTTCATGAAAGGTCGGAAATTTTTCAAACAAGAGCTGGCTCGTCACCAGACCGAGGACGGCGTCGCCCAGGAACTCAAACTGTTCATTGTCGAGCTTCTCCGCTGAAGCGTCCGGTCCGCCGGCTTTTGACTCCTCATGCGCGTGCGAACTATGCGTCAGCGCTCGTTCGAGCATCTCCGGACGCTTGAAAGTATGTCCCAGCGCGGATTGTAATGCGGCAAGATCAGAATGCATGGTTAGGGAGCTCATTGTGGCTCCGTTGACGAGGCATTGCGCGGACCTCTGGCCAGCCCAGCCAGCCGCTCATGTTCAATTTCCGCCAGTTTCTGTAATTCAGGATCTGAGCTGGCAAGTTGCAATGCCTGCTCAACCGAGCCCAGCGCGGCAGCATATTTCTTTCGATGGTCTTGCGCCAGCGCCAAGTGGTACCAGGTATGGCCATCGGGTCGGAATTTGGCCAGCTCTGTGGCTATCTTCAAGTCTTTTTCCGCGCCTGCATCGTCGCCAGTTTTCAACTTCGTAATTCCCAACGCTGAGTAAGCCATGGATTGCAGTGTTGTCTTGTAAACGGCCCCACCGGAGTAACCTGCTTCAGCGGACTGGATGGCCCGCGTGGCATTGTGCTTGATGGTGCTTACTTTCTTGTCCCGGTCCCGATCGCGATCACCCAGGGAATCCGCGAGTACCGTGGCCGTAAGCACCAGAGCCAGGGGATTGTCTGGATCAAGCGCCAGCACTCGTTCGCCCATGGCCAGCATTTTTACCGGATTGTTCTCTCGCTGATATTGGAGCATCGCGCTCGAATAAAGATAGCGGCGCAATGCGCTCGCGGGATATCGGTTGGAGAAATCAATTACCGCGGCCTCTTGAGCGGCAGCGCCCTGCAATGCATAAGCTGTATTGAAATCTGTGCGCTCCTGCTCGCTTCCCGCCTGGGGACGTGTCGGTGATGGGGCTTCCTGCGGACCACTCTGAGGGATCGCAGATTCTAGTCCGTTAATCGGAATGACGAAAAAAAATAAAGCGGCCAGACACAACGTGATTCCTGGAACCAGAACCAGCTTCCAGCCCGGAAACCGTGCCGTCCGTCGAGCGGCCGCAACTTCTATATGCCTACAACTCATAAAATACAACCGCATTCTACTTTGAAGCCCCGCCAGTCAGGGTGAGCAAACGGCTTTGCTCGCCTCTGGCAAGGTTTCCCAGGTCGGCATTCGCGCCCATGACTTGCAGGGCCCGGTTAATGGAGGCCAGCGCCTCTGAATATTTTTTCTGGTGGTCCTGCGCCAGCGCAAGATGGTACCAGATATAAGGGTCGGGCTGGCTTTGGTTCAAATCAGCCGAGAGCTTTAATTCCTTCTCCGCTGCCGCATCGTCCGCAGTCTTCAGCGCAACGATTCCGAGCGCCGAGTGCGCCATCGACTGCAACGTGCTTTTGTATGCCGTCACCTGCTCCGGTGTGGCATTGGCCGGGGGCACAAAACTTGAATCTACGGTGTCCAACGCATGTGAAGCATTTTTCCTGACTCTCGCGATTTTCGCTTGCCTGTCTGTATCAGCATCGCTTAGGCTGTCGGCAAGAACTGTCGCCGTAAGTACCAATGCGATGGAATTGTCAGGATCAAGCTGCAACACCTTTTCTCCCACGCTCAACATCTTTGCCGGATTGTTCTCGTTTTGGTACTCATGCATGGCCTTCGAATAAAGAAAAGATTTCAATTCGCTGTCGGGATATTTCGCCGCGAAGTCATCAGCCGCCTTCTCTGAAGCTGTGCCGCCAGCGATAGCGTACGCAGTGTTGTAATCATTGAATTCAGGATGCGTCTTGGCTTGGGGCACGTGCTTACCTGCGGGCTGCGCTGGTTTACTACCGCCTCCACCAGGCTGCTGCGAGATCAGAGTTGCATTCATCGAGCAAAACATCAGAAGGAGCACAGTATTCCGCGAAAGCTTTTTCATGGTTTGGCCGTCTTCCGGGCCTGGTAGGGCTCTGTCAGACCTCGCTCCGCAGCTGCTTTCGTGTCCGCAGAGGGATCGCCGGCCGCGAGCGCCGCCCGGTAATGCTCGACAGCCGCGTCGCGCTTGTCCTGAATATCGAAGATTCTCCCCAGATAGATGTGGCTCCAGGCCAGCATACGGGGATCATGCACAGATTGAACTGCCTGCTCAAAGCTGACGCGTGCCTCTTCCATTTTTCCAGTTAAAGTTGCGATTCTGGCGACGATGAAAACCGCGTGTCCGGGCGCTTCACCGCCGTGATTATGCTGGAGCACCTCATTCGCCAGCTTCTCCGCGCCTTCCCGATCGCCGGCCGCGAGTTTCTGCTCCGCGATATTCAGCAAACGGTCTTCATTAGGCGCTGGCTGTATTGCGCTCACAATCTCCGGCGTGGCTTGGTCGCGAAACACAACCCCGCGCGCTCTTTTGCGTTCCCGCTCCAGACTAATAGCGTGCAGCAGGTTGCCGTAGGCATTCTTCAATCCGGTTGAGTCTTTTTCAAAATCGCCAAGCTGATCGTAAAAGGCCCGGGTCAGCACGAACCCTTCTTCTACGGATCGCTGCACGTAGGCATTTCTTGCGGATTCATTCGATTTAGGAATCGTGGTACGCGCTTCAATCGCGCGGATCAGGCACTCATTGACCATCAGCGAGATATCGTTCTTGAATGCCGTCGCCATTGGCGCAGTTTTCACGTCTTCCAATATCGGTTCCAGCTGTTTCAGCGTGTTCCCATGAGAAAGCGCCATGGGATCGAGCACAAAGTGTAAATACGTATGGCGGATCTCCGGAAAACGCACGTGCTGTTCCTGGTCGGGCGAGATAACCAAGTAATAATTGCTGCCGAAATTTCTTGAGTCGACCTGCGCAGGGGAAAGCAGCGGCTCCATGTAAATCACAAATCTCTGGCCCGGATAATTGCTGAACGGGACCTTTAAATACAGATCTGTCTGCGTAAGCAGCTGGGATACGGGATCATGAAGTTCATTAACCAGCGCTTGATATTCGGGTTGATGCTTCCGCCAGAGGCTTTCAATATTTGCCGCCCGATAAAACTTCTTCAGGGGAGAGACCACGCCCAGCACACGTCCGGCATCGGGCGCCAGATCAGCTTCAGAAATAGAGGGAGCAAAGTCCGGCGGTGGGCCCAAATCCAATGCGAGCGAGAGATAAGGCGTTACGTCATTATCTTTGCCGGGAAGCTGGTGATCGATCCAAAATTGGCAGACGGCGTTTTCGGCCTGCTTTGCTTCCGGAGACTGCAATGCATTCCGCACTTCCGTTCGCACCGTCTGGCGAAGCGGCATGGAAACTTCCAGGCCAGCATCATAACCGCAGCCGTTTAAGGCGGCGGCCAGTGTAAAAAACGTCTCGCTGACTTCCAGTTGCGCTTTGGTGGCCTGAGCCAGAGACGTGCCGGACGCCGCCATGAGCAGCAGCACAGACCAGAAAAATGGTTGAAGTTTCCGCTTCAGGGTCCCCTCCAAATGTGTTGGGAAACTTAAGTTTAGGCCAGAAAAACAGAAAGGGTCAAACCCTGAGGGCTGACCCTTTTGAATAAGCGGAACGCCTATCCCTTCACGTTTATATGGGAAAAAGACATAATCGCTTTTCCCGGGACTGGCCGGCCAAAGGACTGCGCCGGAACGAAAATTGTAAACAGGAGGGCGCGGTTCAACTGCGCTTTCACGTCCTCGTCGTCGCGTCCGGAAATGATGCGGAAATTTTCCACGCGGCCGCTGGTATCCACGTACGTTTCAATGATGACCGGAGAATCCAGATTTAACTGGCTCTCAGGATATTCAGAGACCTGAAGCCGCGGCGGCGTGTAAAAGGTTGACGGAACATCGTCATTGGCGCTGACCTGCGCCGGCATGAGCAAAACGATCAAGACGCCAAAGAAGATGACTGCGGACAGCACGCCTGCTGTAGCCGGCACCATGAAGCCCTGAAACGTATTTTCCACTCGCAGAACAAAGCGCTGAAAAAAGCCGAGCGAGTTGCGAGAGCGCGTGCTGGAAATGGCAACGCGGATCTTCAACGCCAGATCAGAGGGGGGCTGACGGCGTCCGAGCGATGAAACCAGCGAGCGTGCATTTTCCAAAAGCGCGTAGTCTTTCTTGCATTCCGCGCATTGCTCCAGATGGGCAAAGATCTCGTGCATCTGCGTCCCACTGACGGCGCGGTCCAGATACGATGAGAACAGGGGCCGGGCCTCTGTACATCTCATGACTGTGCCTCCACTTCTGATTGTGCCGGCTTACGGTTATTCGCTTCCGGCTTGTTTCCCCCCACCTCAGCACCCATTTCGTTGAAGAACGTCTCCAGTCGTTTCTTAAGCGCATCGCGGCCGCGGATCAGGCGGGACTTTACCGTTCCCAGCGAAATCTGCAGCACTTCTGCGATCTCTTCATACGCCAGCCCCTCAATATCGCGCAGCACCACGGTTGTACGATAAGGCTCGGGAATTTGTTTCAATTCCATTTCCACCCGTGCGCGCACCTCCTCGTGGGCAAGTATCTCCATGGGCGATTCGCGCTTATCTGCCAGCGTGTCACACAGGCCATAGGAGTTTCCGTCCTGGTCCACATGGGCTTCCATGGAAGTCTCTTTGCTCTTGTGCCGGAACCACCAACGCCTCTGGTTGGAAGCCTCATGGATGGCGATGCGGTAAAGCCACGTCTTAAGGCTGCATTCGCCATTAAAACGATTCATGCCGCGAAAAACTTTAAGGAACACTTCCTGTGTGGTGTCCGCGGCGTCGGCAGGATCGGTCAGAATGCGGTACACCAGGCTGTAAATCGGCTGGTGGTAGTGAGTCACAAGCCAGTTATAAGCCTCTTCGGAGCCGGCCTTTAGCTCGGCGACAATAGAAGCTTCCTCGGCTCTTACGCCGATTGCGCTGGCGATGTTTCCCAATGCTGTTACTCCCGCCACTCTTCTCATGGCGTCACCCCAATTTTCTCAAGATATGGGCGCCGCTACAACTAATTAAGCGGTAACGGCAGTAACTTACCCACGGGATACAGCAAATCCTTCACGTAGATAGACCCCGCCCGGGGGTCACAAGTTCCAGAATCTTTGGAAATTTAGT
This sequence comes from Acidobacteriaceae bacterium, assembly GCA_027307045.1. GTDB lineage: Bacteria > Acidobacteriota > Terriglobia > Terriglobales > Acidobacteriaceae > Angelobacter. Next base: position 36,017 of record DAHUXR010000004.1, on the reverse strand, counting down.
GAGGAGAAGAGGAAGCCTGTGCGGGAGTCGGCGTGGCCTGGGCTGGTGGAGTTGAAGTCTTTTTCTTTGTAGATTTTGGGCGCTTGCGGGGAGGAGTAGCATTTTCATCGATGACAACTACTTTTCGCCCCGGAACAACGGTACCTGGGGTCTGCCTGGCCTGAACAGCATTGGCTGCAGCCTGGTTGGCGGCTTCCATTTTGCCGGCGGCCTGTTCTATGTACATTGATAAATTTTGCCGGACGGTATCCAAGGCGGTGGCGTCGCCTTCCAGGGGTTGGTACTCCTCTTTCCTGCCATAAGCGCCTGCAGCCTCGGCCATGGAGCTGAGAAACTCATAAACCACGTTCAAGTTGTGGTACAGCTTGAAAGTCGCCAGCACGCCACCGCGGCTGGTCTGGACATCGCTAACCAGGCCGGGAACGGCGTTTGCGATGTTCTTTTGCAATGAATCCGCCACTTGCTGCATCTGTTGTTTTTGCTGGGAATCAGTCTTCCATTTTTCAATGCGCAGCCTTCCCAGGTTGACGTTGGCTGAACTGGTGGCCTTTTGGACCTGCAGGAGAATGGTGTTGAGATCAGTTTGCGGCGTGTCTTGCATCTGCTGTGGCGCGGGCGCTTGCTGCCCAACGGCACCCAACCCGAGACAAAACATCAGGATAACGATTACCGCTCTCGCAGATTTCATGGGGGAACACTCCTGCAAATACTCAGATGTGAATCGCCGATTGCGGGGTTACTCCCCGCTACCCGCCTTTTAGCTGTGATTGCAGCCGCAGTCGGGGTCAACGCAACTTATAGGATACACAAAAGCCGTCCCATTGTTGGCCGATGTGACCATCCACAGCGGCACTTGCCGGTTCTTCTCACGCCGGGGGTGCCGGACAAAGGTTAAGAATTGTTACCCCTCTGAAATGGCGGAATCCGGCGTCTTTTTCTGTCATCTAACTAATTAACTAAACAGTTAATACTGTAAGGAAAGATTGAGATTAGGAGGAGGCCCATGAAAAAAGGTCTAAGCACATTTTTATCTGCGGTCCTGGCTTTGGGAACTACGGGATTGGCGTTCGCCGCTTCCGTTGACCAGCCTTCCCAGCAGATCACAAACAGCGCCAACACCCGGCTTGAACAGCGGATTTCCGGCGAAGTCCGCCATGAACTCAATATGATTCCGCAGTTTACGGTCTTCGATAACCTCGCTTACCGTGTAGATGGCGGAACCGTTACTTTGTTCGGGCAGGTACGTGACGCAATCGTAAAAGATTCAGCCGAAGCCCGAGTGAAGCACCTGGAAGGCGTGGAGCGGGTGGATAACCAAATCGAGATACTTCCGGCTTCATTCAACGATGACCGCATTCGCCGTCAGGTCGCCGTGGCAGTATTCAATGATGCCCGCCTGTTCAATTACGGGATCCAGCCCGTGCCGCCAATCCACATTATCGTGAAGAACGGCCATGTGAACCTGGTGGGAGTGGTAAGGACCCAGGCAGACAAGGATAGTGCGTTCATACGCGCGAATGGCGTTTCCGGAGTGTTCTCCGTCGAGAACAATCTGCAAGTGGAGCAGCCCAAGAAAAGCTAAAAAATAAGCAATTCACCTGAAAAAGACGCAGCCTGCCGCGTCTTTTTTTTGCGTGACGCAACCCATAGCATTTTCCTATCGCAGCTAAATCTTTCATCCCTCAAAGCAATTAGCGGCGACAGGTCCAGTCTGAAAGGCTTTCACCATTGCGTCTGTGGAAATCGGTCTTGCCAAAATTAAGATTTACTTAGAATCACTTATTGACCGGCGTTGTTGCCGCGTTTACTATGCCACCAAGCTTCAAAAACGACGGATGTAGACGAGAGGATTTGGACTCGTTGTTTTGCGCGCTTACCGAATCCTTATGACAAATTCAATCAGAACAAGGCCGTTTCGGGCCATCCGCGCAGGGCAGAATCGCTCCGCACGATGACGCCCGAACCGTCCTTGCCTTAAACTTCCGGGTTCCTTTAGCCACGTACAACTTTTGTCTCCGCAGCCGTGACAGCGGAAAGAACGCATACGTGTCCCCAAATGCCACCAAAACTTGAGTCAGACGGAGCTTGTATGTATTTCAATGCGAATGGCGAGAAAGTCTCTCGCGCACGATGGAAGGAAATGTACAACGCCTTTAAGAACCGGCAGGAATTGGTAAAAGCCGGGTTAACCAGCCGCCGTGATCTGATGAAAATGGGGCTGCTGACAAGCGCAGGAATGTTGATTGCCAAAAAAGGGCTGAGCACGCGGGCATGGGCTGACAGCTGGGGCAGCGGCGGCAACTGCTATTCCGGAAGCAGCGGCTGCGGCAATTGCGCCAGCCCGACAACTCGTCCGTGGGTTATGAACATGCCGATTCCGCCGGTGAAGCAACCTATCGCTCTTTCCGCGCTCACCGGGCCGGCGCCGACCATCGCTCCTAACAACGCAATCAATCCAGCAACTGGCATTGCGTATGAAGGCCGCACGCGGGCACACCAGTCGCCGATCGGCAGCAACGGGAATCTTCCCTTCCCCGCGGCAACGGTGTATCAAGTGAGCCAGCAGGTGGCGAATGTGAGCATGTCGCCCGACCTGCCTATGCAGAGATTATGGACCTTTGACGGCATGAGCCCCGGCTCGACTTACGTGAGCCACTACGGCACGCCGGTCCTGATCCGCAACTACAACAACCTGCCTTCCGACAATGGTGGCTTCGGGATCAATTCGGTCTCTACGCACCTGCATAATGGCCACACGCCTTCAGAGAGTGACGGCTTCCCTTGTGATTACTTCGCTTCTGGCCAGTATTACGATCAGTACTATCCCAACCAGCTTGCCGGATTTCTCTCTGATCACGTATCGACGAACGGCGACATCAATGAGGCGCTGGGCACGCTGTGGTATCACGATCATCGTGAGGGCTTCACGGCGCAGAACGTCTACAAAGGCTTGGTCGGTCATTACATCCTGTTCAATAACTACGACACCGGCGACGAAACCACCGGGTTCCGCCTGCCGTCGTTCCCAACGTATGACATTCCAATGATGTTTGCCGACCGCTGTTTTGATGCGACCACTGGCGATCTGGTGTTTGACACGTTCAACACGGACGGCATCCTGGGGGACAAGTTTCTGGTCAACGGAGTGATTCAGCCGGTGCTGCACGTTAGCCCGCGGCGCTATCGCTTCCGCTGGATCAATACCGGGCCGTCGCGCTTCCTCCAGATTTACCTGACGGACCCGAACAACCTCACCACCTCGCAGCCGTTCTGGCAGATTTCGAATGATGGCAACTTGCTGCCAAAGCCGATCCAGGTACCGGCGGTCGCGCTGGGAGTGGCGGAACGCGCAGACGTGGTTATCGACTTCTCGAAGTATGCAGGCAAGACGATCTATCTCGAGAACCGCCTGCTTCAGCCGAATGGACAGGGCGGTCCCACGGGGTCTGTCTCGTCTCCCGGCCAGGGCTTCCTGATGCTACAGATCGTGGTGGACCAGCCCTCCGCGCAGGACAACAGCGTAGACCCGGCAACCCTGCCGAGCTACTACGCCCTGCCCAGCGTGAGCGGTACTCCGCGCGTGAGCCGTACCTTTAACTTTGACCAGGGCCGGAACGGCCAGTGGACCATCAATGGCAGCCTGTTCAGTTGCACTACGGCGCGCTTCACCGTGCAGCAGAACAGCCTGGAACAATGGTATTTCGATAATGGGTGGAACTGGTCGCATCCGATTCATGTCCATATGGAAGAGCACCAGGTCACCCAGGGTGCGCCTGGCCTGTACGGCAGCAGCAGCGACGATTCATGGGACTACAACAGCTACAGCAGCCAGTACTGCTGGTCAGGGTGTACGAGTAACTCTCCGAGCGGCGTAAACCTGGCGCGCAAAGATACCGTCCGTCTAGTGCCGAAAGCCAATGCAACCATCCGGATGCGCTTCCGCGACTGGCTTGGCCGCTACGTGATGCACTGCCATAACGTGATTCATGAAGATCACGCCATGATGTTGCGTTTTGACGTGGGCACAACCGGCGACACCAAGACGAATCCGTAAACCTGTGCGGCAGCATGTGCACGCGAGCTGCTGCCGCCAATATTCGAAAGGAGTTTCGAAGATGTCAGAAGTCAGCAGAAGAAAATTGTTTGCCGGGTTTGCCGCTGTGCCCTTTCTGGGAGCGCTAGCGGCCCGCAGTGAAGAAACTGGCACTCGGACAGGCGCTACTGCCGCGCCTGCTCATAAGTTCACCCCTCCGCTGCCTGGACGCGAGGTCCTGCGCCGGCGCTACTTTCCCAACGTCGAGCTGGTGACGCACAACGGCAAAAGAGTGAAGTTTTACGATGACGTGCTGAAAGACAAAATCGTAATTCTCAACATGATGTATGCCGATTGCGAAGGCGTGTGCCCCACCATCACAGCCAACCTCAAGCACGTGCAGAAGATCCTGCATGAGCAGATCAATCACGAGATTTTCATCTATTCCATGACCGTCAAGCCGGAGCAGGACACCCCGGCCAAGCTCAAGGAATATGCCAAGATGCACGGCATCAACGACAAATACTGGACCTTTCTCACCGGCAAGCCGGAGGAAGTTGACATGCTTCGGCACTTGACCGGGTTTGCCGATCCCAATCCTGAGATCGACAAGGACAAAGCGAGGCATAGCGGGATGATCCGCTACGGGAACGAGCCGAAGGCTTTGTGGGGGACTTGCCAGGGCAGCGGCGAGCCCGAGTGGATGGCGCAGGAAATTGGATTTGCTATCCCGCGGGAATTCAAGAGACATCCTGCTATCAATGAATAAGCCCAAAAAGAGTAGTTTTTGCCTGTTAAACGGGGCCTCGCAAGAGGCCCTTTCTCTGGCAGGAGCTGGTGCGCATCTCCGCCCGTGGATCCTATATTGGAACTTACGCGCAATCAGGCAATTACAAAAGGTCAATTCGGCTTTCGACTTCGGTGAGCAGCCAGAGGCTGTTTATGCTGGAGTACACACAACATTTATAGGATGATCCAATTGCAAGCGGCTGAAAAGTTGCCAAGCCCCTGCAGCGCAGAGATCCTGGTTAGTTCGATTTGTGGGAAGGAAACCGCAAGACCATATGATCGCCCACTTTTCAAATCGTGCACTTCGTCTTTTGAAAGCTACATTCTTTGTCTTGATCGCAACCCTGCTTTGGCACACGCTCTCCGTGTCCACTGTGTTTTCGCAAACGTCGCAGACACAAAGCAGCACGCGCAAAGTGAAGACCAACCCACCGCCGGAATATCCGGAACTTGCGCGCAAGATGAAGATAGAGGGCGTAGCGCGAGTACTGCTCACCGTGAGTTCCGATGGCAGTGTAGTTAACGTCAAAGAACTTGGCGGTAATCCTGTGCTGGTGAATGCTCTGGCGCAGGCAGTCCACAAGTGGAAATACGAATCGGCAGAGCATCAAAGCGAGATCGAAGTCCGTTACGACTTCGTGCTCAGTCAATAATCGTCTTCAGCCAGAAGTTGCCTGCGCAAAACCCCAGGCCCGCTAAGCAGCAGTAGTTTCGCCACCCAGCAAGGTCAATACTTCGCCAGTGATGTAACTGGAATCCGCCTCCGACGCAAAAAAAACAAATGCAGGCGCAACTTCTTCCGGTTGGGCAGGACGTTCCATGGGTGTCGCCTTTCCGTGCTCTGCCGCTTTCTCGGCAGGCTTGTCGGCGATGTTGAGTGGAGTCCATACCGGGCCTGGAGCTACACAGTTCACTCGGATTTTCTTTTCCACCAGGTTTTGCGCCAGCGATTTGGTGAAAGCATGGATCGCTCCCTTGGTGGAAGCATAATCGAGCAGCTCTTTGTTGCCTTGCAGACCGGTGATGGAGCCGGTATTTACGATCGCGCTGCCGGGTTTCAGATGAGGCAATGCGGCCTTGGCCATGTGGAAGTAGCCGAATATGTTGGTGCGGAAAGTATTTTCCCACTGCTCTTCACTGATGTCGTCGATTGATTCCTGATGCTGCTGAAAAGCTGCGTTATTCACCAGAATATCGAGGCGGCCCAATTCTTCGACAGTTTGCTCCACAGCTTCGCGGCAAAACTCAGGGTCTTTCACATCGCCCGGAATTAACAGGCAGCGCCGCCCTTCAGCCTGAACTGCGCTTGCCGTTTCCTGCGCGTCTCTCTTCTCCGCGGGAAGGAAGACCACCGCGACATCTGCGCCTTCGCGCGCGTAAAGCACGGCGACGGCGCGGCCAATTCCGGAATCTCCACCGGTGATCAGCGCAACTTTATCCAGAAGCTTGTCCGCCCCGCGATACAGCGGGGCTTTATATTTTGGACGGGGCTGCACGTTCGCTTCAATCCCCGGACGAGGCTGATGCTGCCTGGGAAAAGGTGGGTTTGGCTCTTTCTGTTGCGCCTTACCTTTTGTTGCAAACGCCATCACCTTGCCTTTGGATTCGGGCTTTGATGACTTTTTCTGTGTAGCGGGACGACGCGCCATGATTCCTCTCCTTTTGCAGACTCTTCAAACTTTTGTACTGATATCTTCATTCACAAAGATGAACATTTCTTGCGAGAGGATGGTGCAGATGGAAGGAGTTTCGCGCAGCTCAGCCTTTCCTTTTATTTTACCCATCGCTGTCCGAAGGGCACTGTTGAGGGGCGCAACTCATTTTCTTTTCCGCGCTTCTCATTTAAAAGGGAGGAACAATGGCAACCAAGAAACGTTCAAGTTCGAAAAAGAAATCCAGCGGTCGCAAGTACGGCAAGGCAGCCGGCAAATCAGTGAAGAGCGCCATGCACAGAAAAAAGAAAGGCACACTGAAATCCGGCAAGGGTGGCAAGGGCGGCACGGTCAAGAGCAGCAAACAGGCGATAGCGATAGGGCTATCGGAAGCGCGCGAAAAGGGCGCCAAGGTGCCCAAAAAGAAGTAGGCCGCCCAGCCACAACGCCCCGTCATTTCCAGACAAAAAAGGCGAGGCCACGATTGGCTTCGCCTTTTGAAAATGACCTTCAGTTCTTTCTCACACCAACTCTCTCACTTTATCGGCAATCTGAGTGGCTACTATCTTCTTGCGGTTTGGCTCGCCGCGTACCAGCGACTCCGTAAATTTCGCTGCCTGCTCAAACGTAACTTTTGCAGGCATGGGAGCCTCAAACGGATCGACCACAGCTTCAATCACCACCGGACCAGCGGCGTTCGCCGTGAGCGCACGATCCAAAATCGCACCGCATTCTTTAGGATCGTCAATACGGAAGCCGGCAGCGCCGCAAGCCTCCGCGAATTTCACAAAGCCAATGGGCGCAAGGTCCACCCCGTATTCCGGATTGCCGAGAAAGACCATTTGTTCCCACTTGATCTGGCCCAGCGTGTTGTTCTTTACCACCACAATGACGATCGGAAGTTTGTATTTCACGGCAGTCACGAGTTCCGCCATGAGCATGCTGAACCCGCCATCGCCCACAAACGCAACGCACTGGCGGTCCGGGTGCGCGATCTGCGCGGAGATGGTGTAAGGCAGCCCACATGCCATGGTGGCCAGCGTGCCGGAACAGGAATACATCTGCCCTCGTTTGGCAAGAATGTGGCGTGCCCACCAAGTGGTAATGGTCCCACTGTCGGAGCTGACGATCGCATCATTGCGCAGCCGCTTCCCTAGCTCATGGGCAATCACCTGCGGCTTCATGGGCTTTTCCATGTTGGTGGAGCGCTTGCTCATCAGTTCCCACCAATCTTTCATTCCCTTCTGCGCCGTCTCCAGGAAGCTGCGGTCCTTATTGCGATTGACCAGCGGCAGCAACGCTTCCAGCGTGCGGCGGCTGTCTCCCACCAAGCCGACTTCAACGTCATAGCGCAACCCAATGCGTACAGGATCAAGATCTATCTGCACCGCGCGTGCTTTTCCCGGCTTCGGCATGAACTCGATATAGGGAAAGGACGAGCCCACGATCAATAGCGTGTCGCAATCTTCCAGAGCTTCCTGTGAGGGTTTGGTGCCAAGCAGTCCGATGCCGCCTGTGGTGTATGGACTATCATCGGCAACAGCCGCTTTACCCAGCAGCGCTTTTACGATCGGCGCGCCGAGTTTTTCCGCGGCTTGCTCCAGTGCATCAGTCGCGTGCAATGCGCCCTGACCGGCCAGGATGGCAATCTTCTTACCTGCATTGAGCACATCAGCGGCGCTGCGCAGGTCGGCATCGTTGGGAAAGTGTCCGCCATCAGCATGAACGTGGGAAACATGGCCCTTGATATTGCGCTTGGACGCGGTCTTGCGTTCGGCCTTCATGTCCTGAATATCAGTGGGAAATGCGATGTGCGCCACTTTGTGATACACCGTGGCGGCGCGGCAAGCGAGTTCGATGATGTTTTCAACATGGGTTGGTCCCATCACGCGCGTGTTGTAAGCGGCCACATCCATAAAAAGGCGATCAAGCGCAACATCCTGCTGAGTGAAGGTGTCGTTCAGGTCGTGATATGGCAACCCGGTAATAGCCAGGACGGGAGCGCCATCGAGCTTGGCGTCATAAAGCCCGTTCAGCAGATGAACGCCTCCCGGGCCTGAAGTGGCGAGGCACACGCCGAGCTTTCCCGTAAACTTGGCATAAGCGCAAGCCATAAAGGCGGCAGCTTCTTCATGCCTGACCTGGACAAAACGAATTTGCTCCTGGTGCGTCCGCAAAGATTCCATGATGCCGTTAATGCCATCTCCCGGCAAACCAAAAATGACATCGACTCCCCAGTCAATCAATCCTTCAATCAACACATCAGCAGCAGTTTTGGCCATCGCAAAACTCTCCTTCATCCTTGGACTATAGAAATTAGGATGCGAGGCAACAACACGCTGTTTTCGCCGTTGGGTTGAGAAAACTTAAATCACGCGCCAATATGTTGTGCCTTGAAATGAGCAGAACTGCATTCTTATGGTGCGTGACGAGCGCGCATAAAGTACAATAGAGAAAAGGGCGGGCTGGTTGGCTCTCCTCACAAAATTCTGAATCAGGAGTGCTCATGGCTGGAAGCTCTCGAACTACATTTGCAAAGCGCCAAAAAGAGCGGCAGCGGCAGGAGAAACAGGCTGAAAAGGCCCAACGCAAGCTGCAACGCAAGACACAAGACCAGGAGACGGATCCCAACGCTCCTGAAAAGCCCAAAGACCTGACCGTTACCTATAACGAAGAAGGCATTCCTGAAGGTTTCGGCTTTCACGATTTTTAGAGACTTTGGGCGGGGCCCCGCCCAAAGGTGTAGTATTAAGTAGCAGTGAGTTGTCCTCGACTCAGATAGACATTTCCCGCATTCGTCCCTGCCTATTTCTGCTGAGAACAGCACCACCCAAGCAACAACGACAAAGGAGTCGCAGTGAAGAAGATTTACGTTGGCAATTTCTCATTCCACATGACAGAACCTGAGCTCAGGGCGCTGTTTGAGCCTTTTGGAGCCATTGACAGCGCATCGGTCGCGACCGATCGCGATACAGGCCGGTCCCGGGGTTTTGGTTTTGTCCAGATGCCCAACGATGATGAAGCAGAAAAAGCGATGGCAGCGCTGAACGGCAAAGACTCCGGCGGGAGGGCACTTACGGTAAACGAAGCGAGACCACAAGCTCCCCGTAGCGGGTTTGGGGGCGGCGGTGGTGGTGGCCGGGGCCGTGGAAACGACCGTGGCGGCAATGATCGCGGACCACGCCAGCGTCGTGAACCCCGTTGGTAAGACCGAGCGTAGCAAGGCGTGTGAGAGGGACAGCGGAAGTTGTTCCCAATGAAACACCTATGGAAACCGTTGTCTGCGGAAAATGCGGACAACGGTATGCCATCCGCGTTGAGTCTTCGTCGCAAGACGTGGGACTCTCGAAGAAGCAGGCCTCTTTTGTGGCTGACAAACTTGTCTGGGACCACATCCAGGAACGGAAGCATCAGGGAACGATCGAACTGCCGAGCCTTTGAGGATTGCGGGGGATTTGGCCGAACTTATAACGTTGTAACTCAAGGGAAATGGGAACCGGCTGGCCCGTCAATTTTCCAGCCCAGGAATGCGATATGGCTGTTGAAAATAACGGGACGGCGGCGGCCAGAGCAGAGGGACACAGCGCGATTTTTAGCGTGCTGCGGCAGTTGCTTAAGCCCTATGAGAGCGAATTGGCCATCCGCACCGACAAGCCGGGAAACTGCTACCTGGAGACTCGTTCCTCCAGCATGAACGGCCGGCGCATGTTCTTTGCCGGCGCCAAAATCAAGAAAAATTACGTCAGCTTCTATCTTCCCGCTTTATATATGTTTCCCGATCTCTCAGACCGAATTTCTCCTTCCTTAAAGAAAACAATGCAGGGACAGGCTTGCTTTAACTTCACCACGGCGAACCCAGATTGGTTTGAGGAACTGGGCAGGCTTACTCAGGCCGGATATCAAAAGCTGAAAAGCGAAATGCTGCTCTAAAAAGATTCGACGGCCACAGCAAGCGGCCCCTCCGCCTTGGGCGGAAAAATGACATTCATCAAGTGTTCTTGAATGCGTCACAGCAAGCTCCCGTGGATGCTGGAACCATCGTGTGTGACCGTCATGCTATGGCCATCCTGGAAGCCCAACTCTTGACGAATACTCCGAAGCGGTCAAGCGCCGTGGAGAAATTCTCTCCGGCGGCGGCAAATCCCAGTCTGAAATGCGACGGCACATCAAAGCAATCGCCGGGAGCCAAAAGGATTCCCTGCTCTGCAGCGCCCTGACAGAACGGGCGAGCGTTCTCTCCGTTCACCAGCCAGGGAAATGCAGTCATTCCGCCTTGCGGTGGAATCCAGCCGAGCACGTCGTGGTGGTCCGCCATGAAACGCTCCAGGAGCTTGAGGTTTTGGGCGGCAACTTCCCGGGCTTTGCCGAGCACGACATCACGTTTACGGATTGCGATTTCGGAAAGAATTTCTCCGGTGGTGGTGTTCGAGATCGAGAAGTATGCCCGCGCGGTCCAGTATTGCTGGCGGCGCTGGGCATCGTGCTCAATCATCCATCCGGTGCGTACCCCGGGAATCGAAAACGCTTTTGAGAGATCAGAGATCACGGTGGCGTGCGGCAGGCGAGCCGCCGATTTCGTCTGCGTTCCGTGATAGATGGGATGGTAGACCTCGTCACTCACCAATTGGATTCCGCGCTCGGCGGTGAAGTCGTGCAGGGCTTCCATTTCGGCATCGCCGATGGTCGCGCCCGTGGGATTGTGCGGGCTATTGAGCAGTATGAGCTTGGTCTTGGAGTCGGCGAGCCGCTTGACCTCGTCGGGGTCGATGCGAAAGCCGTTCTCGCGGCGCACGCGATAGAAACGCGTTTCCATGCCAAGAGATTGCGGCAGCGCGGAGAAAGTAGTGAAGCCAGGCAGCGGGATGATGACGTTCGCGCCAGGCTCAGCGGCCAGCCACATCAGGGCCAGGATCGCTTCAGACGCGCCCGTGACGATTTGCACGGCCTGCGCCGGGACATGCTGCATTTCCGCGATCGCCTCACGCAGACTATCGGCGCCAGCGGGGTGGCTATAGACCAGCCTGTGGTTCAGAAAGCGGTGGCGCGTTTCGTCGTCAGCCAGCGCAAGGATGTCGTTTACGGTCCAGGTGGGCCCGGTACTCGCAGCCAAGTTGAATTCTATGTCGTGTTCGTATCGGTCAAGCCATGCGTCGAGGAGGAAGGGCTTGAGTTGCATGTGAGCACCTCAGACGGAAAAGTTGGGCCCTGTTATTGATTCCGGGAGTCGGCGCGCGGATGGTTTTTTAGTTTGTGGACGATGAGAGTCCGGCGACTAAACAGTTGCCGCGAACCCGCGTTGGGCAACGTGCTAGACAGTCCCAAGCCTCTGAAAGCAAAGTAGTAAACCTTAGTAATTCCTTAGTAATCCTTCCCGAAGCCAACTGCACCATTTTTGTGCTATACTGATCTTGCTTTAGATCCGCGGTTGCAGGGCTCCTCAAGATCGAGATCTGGTCCAGGATTCCCACACTGACTTACCTCCGATTGTCTACGGCGAAAATTGAAAAAATATCGGCATGAGATCACTCTGCCCTGACGTTTTGGTAAACGTCTCTGTCAGCACCCGCCGCCGATCAAAAGAAAGCAAAAAAACTCTAAGTGTCTACGTTTAAAGAACTTCCCATATCTCCATATCTACTGGATCGCCTGCGTGCGTCCGAATTTGTAACCCCAACTGAAGTCCAGGAGGCTGCTATTCCGCATGCGGCCAGCGGCAAAAATGTTGTCGCCACGGCACAGACTGGTACCGGCAAGACCCTTGCCTTTCTGGTACCCGTGATGGACAAGCTGATGCAGCAAACAGAATCGCGGCCAGGCGCTTTGGTCCTGGTACCCACGCGAGAGCTGGCACTGCAAATCGGCAAACAATATGAACAACTGCGCGGCAAGAAACTGCCGCCCGCAGCGCTGCTGATTGGCGGCGTGGCGGAAAGATCGCAACTCCGCGCCGTGCGCTCCGGGGCCAAGCTGATCATCGCCACGCCGGGCAGGTTTGAAGACCTGTTTGACAGAGAACTCATTTCGCTGGTCGGAATAAAAATCCTGGTGCTGGACGAAGTGGACAGAATGCTGGATATGGGATTCATCCCAGCTATCCGCAGGATTATCAGCAGGCTGCCAAGATCACGGCAGACCTTGTGCTTCTCCGCCACGCTGGAACCTTCCGTCCAATACCTGGTCGATGAATACGCAAGCGGTGCCGTACGGCTGGCTTTTGGCTCGACTACGAAAGCTTCCGAATCGGTCAATCTGTTGGCCTACGAAGTTCACGCGGACCAAAAGCTTTCACTGTTGAAACGCCTTCTCAATGAAGAAACCGGGCGCACGCTGATTTTTGTCCGCACCAAGCGCGCGACTGAGCGGCTGGCCGAAAAGCTGAACCGCCAGGGAATGGCTGTGAGCGTATTGCATGGCGACCGAAGCCAGTCGCAGCGGAACAGCGCTCTGATGGCGTTTCAGCAAGGGAAATCACGAGTCCTCGTGGCAACAGACGTTGCTTCTCGCGGAATCCACGTTGACGATATCGCCCAGGTCATTAATTACGATCTCCCGGCGATACCGGAAGATTTCATTCATCGTGTCGGTAGGACGGGAAGGGCCGGAGCAACAGGCTCCGCCATCACGTTCTTCTCAGGAGTGGAGCGCTCTGACATCGCGAGAATTGAGCGGACTCTGCAACTGAAGATGCGCCGCGGACACGTTGATACCGGTCTTGTGCGGGAAGAACGGGCCATGCCGGTGGACGTTTCCAGCATGCGGCCGGAGCCGGTGAAGCCCGGATCCAGGATGGTTCGCCTTCCCGGGGAGGTTTTTCAGCGGTATACGGTCTAAGACTTACTAAGTCTGGGGAGCCGTTATCCTGCAAACAGGTGTTTTAAAGGTCTTTGGCGGAAATACCACTAAAGACCTGTTCTTATTAGGGACACACTTGACAGATTCTCCTATAGAATAGAATCATGTCCACCCAAAATGATCCTAAGGCCGACCTGCTGGTGAAAACTGCCGATTTTTACCGGCGCTCCATTGCCAATTACGGGCAATTTACGAGAACAGAAAGAAAACCGCGAACCAAAAAACAGCTGGAACAACGACTCCAGACCATTCTCAAGGAAATCGATTCACTTGGCGTTAAGCCCGTTTCCGCAGATTGATATCAGAATTTCTGAAAACAATCCCAGGGCGGTCATCGCCCCTGAGTAACTGCGTTGAACCGAGCACGAAACCGTGACCCGCTGCCGAGTAATGTCCTATGGCGGTTAAACCATTTTTTGGATGGGATCGCGTAAATGTGGCCAAGAGTCGCCAGTTTGCGCGGTCCCGCCCGTAATCTTTGCTCGCGCGCAACGCGAGAGGTAAATCACTGTTGGCCACCCACGATAAATTCGACCCTGATTGGAAGCAAGTAGATCCTGAAGACGAGGACAAAGAATACCTCACTCCAAACGAAGCCAGCAGCTTTATTGGCACGGAGGTGTCTTCCGCGGATGACATTGATGATCTGGTAATGACGCTGGACACCGAAGGCATTGATCTGACGGAAGGTGAACTGCCTTCACAGCGCCGCAGAAAGACCGGCTTTGGACTGGACGACCAGGAAGAATTAGATACCAGCGCCGCTCCCAGCGTGCTGGATAAAACCAGCGATCCCGTACGGCTCTACCTGCGTGAAATGGGCACCGTGCCTCTGCTTACGCGCCAGGGAGAAATCGAGATCGCCAAGCGATTCGAACGCGGACATCTCAGGGTGCTCAAGGCGATTTCGCGTTGTCCCATTGTCATTCGCGAAATCAAGACCCTTGGCGAGGACCTTGAGTCAGGCGCGCGTTCCATTAAAGAGGTAGTTGTCTTCAATGAAGAAGACGTTACTGACGATATTCTTTCCGCGCGGACGCAGGCCACCATCGACGAGATCCAGAAGATGGTGGAACATTACAACAAGGCACAGAAGCTGGAGGACAAACTTGCCGGCATCAGCCGCAAGCAAAATCCCAAACCGTATCGCCGCTGCCAGTGGAAGCTGGGGCGGGAAAGGGTTGCAGTCTCGCAGGTCATACGCAGCTTCAAGTACACTCCGCAGGAAAGAAAACGGCTGATAGATCGCGTGACGACCACCACGGACACCATGCGTTCGCTGGACCGACAGGCGCAGCGTCTGGAAAAGAAAATTGACGGCACGCGCAATGAGGAACATCGCGCTGAGTACAAGCGGCAGCAGAAAAGCTGCCTTTCTGACCTGAAACAGCTGGAGCAGGAAGCCGGCGTCAATTACAAAGAGCTCTGCCGCACGCAACGGGAAATCACGCAGGGTAACGTGGACGCGGAATACGCCAAGCGCGAACTGGTGGAAGCAAACCTGCGCCTGGTCGTCTCGATTGCCAAGAAATATACCAACCGCGGCCTGCAATTTCTGGATTTGATCCAGGAAGGCAACATGGGCCTGATGAAGGCGGTGGATAAGTTTGAGTATCGTCGTGGATATAAGTTCTCCACCTACGCAACGTGGTGGATCCGCCAGGCTGTAACCCGGGCGATTTCAGATCAGGCCCGCACCATTCGCGTTCCGGTCCACATGATCGAGAACATCAACAAGCTGCTTCGCGCTTCGCGACAACTTGTGCAGGAGCTTGGCCGCGAGCCAACGTCAGAAGAGGTTGCGCAACGCATGGATATTCCGGTATCGAGCGTGCGCAAAGTGCTGAAGATCGCGCAGCAGCCTATCTCACTTGAGAGCCGCGTGGGCGAAGAAGAAGATTCGCGCCTGGGCGATTTCATTCAGGATACGACGGGCGTTTCTCCGGCTGAAGCCATGATCCGCGTGAACCTGAAGGAGCAGACTGCCAGCGTTCTGCGCACGCTCAATCCACGGGAAGAGCGCATCATCAAGATGCGCTTTGGCCTGGAAGATGGGTCTGAGCATACGCTTGAAGAAGTGGGACAGAACTTTCAGGTAACGCGCGAACGTATCCGCCAGATTGAAGTAAAGGCGCTGCGCAAGCTGCGTCACCCTTCACGCTCACGGAGGCTCCGGGCATTTGTGGATCGGAAGACGTTTGGCGAAGGAGACTGAAGGTCAAGCTGATGTATTCCCGTCAGCGCGAAGAATCCACTCCACGGGCACTGGTAGCCGGCTGGGCCGCTAGCCAAACATCCATGTTTCGGTGCCCACCTTTTTTATCGGCAATGAGACCGCGCCTATATTTGGCGCCAATCCACCGCAAATTTCTGTGACAGGTGAAGCGCTTTGGGAGCGGGCCCGGCCATCATTAGAATTTTTAATGTATTTTTAATGAGTTTCTTGTATTATTCCGGTCTCATGCTCGTTGCAGGCCGGATGCTTGATTTTTGCTTTGAAGGCATCCTGAAACTTTAAAAACACGCCCATAACCCGCGGGTGCCTCGGGACCAACCGCGCTTATTGGCTCCAGGGGAATTCTCTGGCTGCCATCCTCTATAAGCGTTAGCAACTCAAGCGACGAAGATTAGTTGTGTCAGTACTCACTCGATGGGACCTCTATGTTCACTTCGTTTGATCGCTACTTCGTGTGCCCACAGTTGCCGTCGGATCAATCGGCGTTCGAGATGAAACGCCTTCAACAGAATTGACCGAATCGGCAATGCTTTTCGCTGTCCTGAGGAAGCAAACCTTCAATGATCCGCCGTACTAGCAGCGCTTCCGGGGGAAAGGCATGCCAAGGCACGCCCATGAGAAGTTTGAAGCAGACCACTACACCGACACGGAGAAGCCCGAACGATTGTGGCACCATACGAAAGTTTTCCCTGAGCTGCGCTCTGACAGCTCTGTTAGTTTTTTCAGGATTCGTGAGCGCCTTCGCGCAGACCACTACGGCATCCAACACGCTTCTGGCTACCGGGTTCACGCTCCCTTATGGAGCGCAGGTCCTGAACGGGTCAGCTATTAATCCAGCCACCGGCCTGCCTTTCCGGCATCTGTGGACAGGCGATACGGGCGGTCTCTGTCGTCTCGATCCCGATCTTGATACTGGCGCACCACTGACCGTCAACACGGCCTCTTGCATCACCACGGTGGCGGGGGGGGCATTCACTCCAGGACGTTTGGCGTATGACCCTTTGACGAACACGATCTACGCGGTAAACGACGGCAATGCGGCCAATGTGGCCCGCTATCATTTCCTGCCGGATGGCGACGCCGGCCAGGGCCTGGTCAGCACCACTGCGGAATTTCTTGGCGACGCCAATGGCTGCGGATTAAGTGGCAGCTTTCCCTGGGCCTTGGCCCTGGGCCCGGATGCAGACCTTTACGTAACCTTCAAGACCTCCGGCAATCTGGTGCGGGTGATTGCGCCGCAAAGCGATGTGGTTCCCTGTTCCAACATCCAGGTGATGGGATCGACGCCGGATGCGCGCAGAGGACTGGCGATCTCTTTTGTCGGCCATGACATTTGGGGCGCAGACATTCGAGGGCTCTTTAATATTCCCAACGCTGACCAGTGCTTTTCACCGGCGAACAACTTCACTCCGTGCAAGGGCACAACAAGATTGAAGACCTTGATTCCAGGCGTATTTACTTTGGTCAGCGATCAAGCCTATCCGGCTGTCAATGGCGATAGCTTGTATATTGCGGAAACGCAAAATGCCATCCTCAAGCTTTCCGGATTGACGAGTCCGACCGGGCAGATCTCGATTGACAACAATTGGGCGGCAAACTTTCTGTTCCTGATTTCGCTGGCGTTTGATGCTTCAGCAAATGGTCCTGTGATTTATGTAGGCGACGATCCTGGCCAGGAAGCAGGGGTCGCTGGTGGAGGACGCTATTACGCGGTTTCGACAACACCGCCGCCTCCGTCGGTTCCGGGAACGCCTGTGGGAGTTACAGCTTCCAGCGGAGACACCCAGGCATTTCTGGCGTGGCTTAACGGAGGAGGCAGTCCCGCGACCACATTCACGATACACAATTCGCTGGCCTCCAACGGACACCCGGTTCCGGATTTTACCGTTCCTAATAACGGAGGTTCTACTCAGACGTCAACAGCTACCGTTTCAGGATTGACCAATGGCGTTACGTATCAGTTTGAAGTTTCAGCAACCAATGCGCAGGGCACCAGTCCGTTTTCAGCGCCCAGCAACTCCGTTGTTCCGCTGGCCATAACGGTACCCGGCGCGCCTACCGGAGTCGCAGCGCAGGCTGCGGATTCTCAAGCGACAGTTGCGTGGGTGCCTCCGCTCAACAATGGCAACGCTACGATTACCAGCTACACAGTGACGGCGTGGATCAACGGAGTGCCGACGACAATTTCAGTCACTACTTCCAACGGCACCACCACATCGGCCGTCGTTAGAGGTTTGACGAACGGAACGACTTATACGTTTACCGTTCACGCAACCAACATCAAGGGCTCGGGGCCTGAATCGGCGCCAAGCAATGCGGTGACTCCAACGCGCACTCTGGGCTCGACTGACATGGCTATCGGCATGACCGGACCAAGCAGTATCAATGCCGGCGGCAACGCTAGCTACACTCTCACGGCCAGCAACCTAGGACCAAACTTTGCTCCGCAGGTCACGGTGAATGAGTTCGTGCCCGTAGGCGCAACGTTTGTTTCCGGCACGCCGAGTCAGGGAGCTTGCGCTCTGCTGGGGTCGCAATTCCAATGCAACCTTGGGGGAATGGTGGTTGGAGGAGGAGCGACTGTCACGGTGGTCCTGAATGTAACTTCGGCCATTACCAACACGGCCACAGTGAGCGCGAATGATGCCTTAGGAAACCCGCTGACTGATCCTTCGCCAATAAATAACACGGCAAACTTCAGCACGTCGATTGCGGCACCACCAACAACGACGGACGTTCAAGTGACGGGATCGCCCCTGAACGGAGGCCCGACAAGCGGTGCGACAACGACTGACACAATTACCTGGCAGATCAAGAACGCGCAAAATTCCCCGGCCAACTCCGTTGTTTTCACAGCATCTTTGCCGGCGGGATTGCCATTTAATTCACTCTCTACCTCTACTGGCGTGTGCACAGCGCCTCCAATTGGCAGCGGAGGCACCATCACTTGCAACGCGGACACGATTTCCGCGGGGCAAACCATGATTGTGGTAATCAACTTCAGCGTGCCAGGTGCTGGCTCATTCAGTTCAACTGGTCATGCGTCGTTTAGCGGCAATGACACCAACACGGCAAACAACACGTTTACCGTAACGATTAATGCAAAGTAAAGACAACGTGAAAAGCCGGGAAGGGATTACATCCTTCCCGGTTTTTTCATTCAGCGAATATCCGGATTACTTAGTCGTTCCGGATTTAGGGGCGGGAGCAGCGTTCGATTGGCCGGGGGGCATAAATGCAGAAGTTTGCGCCGGTCCCAGGTATTGTTCGTCGTAATCGACCTGCACGGATTTATCGCGCGCCTGCTCCAGTTTTTCGTGGTGCTGCTGTTGGAGAATCCGCACGATTTCATCCTTCGATTTCTCCAGAGAAGGCGTGTCGCGGCCTTCCAGTTTGAAAACGATGAAAGCTGAAGGCTGCTCAAAGACTCCAGTAACCTCACCCGGTTTAAGATCAAAGATTTGCTTTTCCTGATCAGGCGCAAAGATACCGCGGCGCACGATAGCCATATGTGTTGAAGGCGGATCTTTGACGCCCAATGAGCTGAACGCGTCCTTCTGGATCGCATCCATGTCTTCGCCTCTGGCCGCTCGATCATGCATTTCACCGGCAATCTTCCGCGCCTTAGCCTCGAACTCTTCATCTTTCAGATTGGCCATGTTGCGGCGGGGAACAGTTACGCGACTCAGGGTCAGTTCTTCAAATCTGGGCAGGTTTGCCTTGTAGTAATCCTCAATTTCCTGGGGAGAAACTTTCTTGATCTTTTCCTGCATCATGGCGTTGTACATATCGCCCATGGCGCGCATCTGCGCGATGCGCATGACTTCAGCGTAGCGTGGATCTTTTTCGATGCCGGCTTTCTTAGCTGCTTCATAGTTGCGCAAGGTAGCCGCATAAGCCTCAGCTACGCCGCGGCGCTGCACCGGTAGCAAAGGCGGACCAAGGGCGCTCAATGCATCCACCAGGGCATCGAATTGTTTCCTGGTGACGACTGTGATGCACGACTCGGCATTGTGTCCGGCTTGGCTGACGGGACACAGTCCATGAATCGTGATGACAGCATCAGAAGCAGCCAGAACAGCAGGTTTGGCATTCTTTGCCGCCGCAGGGCCCTGTGCTTTTACCGTTGTGGGGACAGCCGCAGCTTTTGCCGTCGCAGACGGAGGTTTTGTTGCGGTTGCAGATGTTGTCTGCATGGGCGCTGAAGCTATCAGCAATGCAGAGAGAAGTAAGCAAGACATAAGTTCGGCTCTTTTCCGCGCAAAAGGGCTAATGAATTTTTCGTCATCGTACCATAGGTCATGATCCAGACTTGCCAGAACAAATGTTCCGGTGTGCGCGGAAAAACGCAGTCAAATGGGGCGAACCACTAGAAATCATTGGCGTTCGCCGGGGAAAGAGGGCGAAAGCCCTAAATCGAACATTAGAATTTTTAATGTGGGCTTAATGTGCCTTTAATTGGCAAAGTCCATTTTCATATTGCGCGAGTAAACATTTGCACGTATTATTTGCGTCTCTGGAACAGTGGTTGATTTTGCGGGCTGCTGCGCTGGATGGTTTCAAGTACTTTCCTACCACATCGACGGTAAATCGGGCACGGCGCTAGTTGGTAGCTGAACGCGAGGTTGGCGTTGGGCTGCTCTCGTCTATTTACCCAACTCCAGTCTCTAACGATAACTCAGCACCACAAAGGTTAGGCTGGCAGCGGTCCATGCTCTGATTTACGTTCTCCGACCTCGGTCTTTCTTTCCTTTGTTGCAAACAAAACTGGCACGTGGTTGCGCCCTGTTCGCAACTATGCGCCCCGAGAACGCCCATGAGAAGGCATACGCGGATGCCAGGCCACGAGGCGGCACGCGCAGCTGACTCCATTGCAATCGTTTCGAGAAGCTCAGCGCTTCCGGACGGGAAAGACGGATATCTATGAGAAACATTACAAAGACACAGTCTTCGCAGCCTACAGCCCGCAAGCTGTCACTTTGCCTTGGTTTGCTGTGTGTCACCCTCATCCTTGCGTTCGCCATGACCGCGAATGCGCAGAATGTAACGCAACTGAACGTGCCCACCACCACCACTCTGTGGGCTGGGACCCAGGACTTCGCCCAATTCGGACTGTCCTCGGTAACTCTTCCCGCTGCGGGTGTGATCCTGCCGGGTACGGCGATTAGTAAGTTTACCGGTCAGCCGGAGCGGCACCTGTGGTACGGTGACGCCAGCAACGGCTTCTGCCGCATCGATCCTGAAATCGACGATCCGAACCTGACACAGCCCGCGCCTGGCATCGGACGTTTCAACAACAACATCTTGACCTGCGTGGGCGCCATTCAGGCCGGCGCGTTCGCTCCAATGCAGGCCACGTTTGATGCATCGACCAATACGATTTACGCTGCGGACATTCCGCGCACTGCCAATGGCGTGATCCGCATGCACTACCTGCCTGCGGGCGACGGTGGGCATGGCTCCATCGACCCTATTCACGTTGAATCGCTGATGGGCAATGACACCGCGAGAAACAGCGCCGGTGGCTGTCCCGTGGTGGTTGATCCCCGCGCCGGACAAACTCCGTTCACAATGACGTCAGCGTCACTGGGACCGGATGGCAACCTTTACATCGGTTGGGCGCGCAACGGCTCGATTGTGCGCATTCCGCATCCCGCCACTTTCGATCCCACCAACGACGCGGAATGCGCCAGCATCGCGGTTGTAGGCTACGCTCCTGACACCCGCTTCGGCAATGGCGGCGCCGCGGGCCACACCTTTGGCCTCGCCTGGATCGGCCATACGTTGTTTGGCGCGGACAATATTGCTCCCTGGTTCAAAGATAACTTTGACCAGTGCGACACTGCCGCCAATGGCTTTGTGCTCTGCGGACCTACACCCCCACAAGTTGGCACAGAAATCCTGGGCGCCTTTGTTCCCGGCCCGCAAGCAGGTATCGTCAGCGACTTTACCTATAACGGTCCGAATACAACGTTCCCCGGAAACTCACTCTACGCAGCGACGCTCAGTGGAATGGCTCGCATCATCAACGCCACAGACGTCACCAACATCGCGATTACTCCTTCGTTCGGCGGCACGTTCTGTTTCCTGGTTGGCACCACGGTGGACACCAGCGACTTGGCCAACGAGACCGTGTACGCCGGCGTTGACTGCACCCAGGGCACCATCAACGGCGCTGCGTCGATTTATAAAATTGTCCCGCAGCCTCCGGCCGGCGCTCCTCCGGGAGTTCCTGGCTCGGTCACGGCAAGCAACGCCACGCCTCCGGGCGCCTTGGTGGGCACGGCGGTTGTAAACTGGATTCCGCTTCCCAACGGGCAGGCGACATCCGGCTATGTGGTTCGTACAGTGCTCGCCTCAGACGGTACGACACTGGCAATCCCGGACACCAATATCGGCCCCGGCGGGAACGGAGTTGTTCCTAATACAGTCCAGATCACCAACCTTCCATTAGGAACACCAGTGCTATTCCTGGTCGCTGCCAGCAACACGTTCGGCACCAGCCAGTTCTCGCTCGCCAGCGCTCCATTTACAGCGTTTGTCCCCACGCCTCCCGGCGCGCCGGTGGGTGCGGTTGCAACGGCCGGCAATAAATCGGCCCAGGTAGCGTGGTCGGCCCCGTCCAGCAATGGCGGATTGCCCATCACCAGCTACACGGTCACGGCACAGCTCAACGGCACAACTTCAGTCGGCAGCTTGACCGTAGCCGCGCCAGCAACCGGCGTGAACTTCACTGGATTGACGAACGGCTCGCAATATAACTTCGTGGTGGTTGCAACGAACTCGGCTGGCAACAGCGCAGCTTCGCTGCCTTCCAACGCAGTTACACCGACTGCTCCGAATATCCAGGACATCGCCGTCACCATGAGCGGTCCAAGCTCGGTAAATGCCGGATCGTTTGTGACATACACCATCGGCGTTTCCAACCTTGGCCCGGGCGATGCTCCGAACGTGACCCTGGCGGACAGCTTGCCGGCGAACTTTGTCTCGTCCACCACCACGCAGGGCGCATGCTCGATCCTGGGTTCGCAGTTCAGCTGCACTCTTGGTGGAATGCCTGCGGGTTCCAGCGCGACTGTGCAAGTCACGGTTGCGATCGGCGCCTCAGCCATCACCAACTCGGCCACGGCGACGCTCAGGGATCTGTTGGGTAACGTCCTGAACCAGGATCCAAGCCTGAGCAACAATACGGCCAGCGCGACCACCGGCATCAACAGCAACACGGGCACGGTGAGCGCTGATGTCCAGGTGACGGGCTCCTCCAATAACGGTGGACCGGCAGTTGGCACCAACGTGCTGTTTACCTGGCAGATCAAGAACAACACCGGCAACGTGACGGCCCCCAACGTAACGTTTGAGACCAACCTGCCGGCGTCGTTCAACCTGGTTGCTGGCAGCTTGAGCACCAGCACCGGCGGTTGCACTGTCAATGGTCAGACGCTGGATTGCACCACGGCGAGCCTGCCTGGTGGCCAGACGATGATCGTGACCTATAGCATCACGCCAACTCAGGCGGGTTCGTTTACAACTACCGGAACGGATACTTCGGGTGCAAAAGTCCTGCAGCCGTCGCACACCACGTTCCCTGTAACGATTCAACCTAAGTAACCGCAAGAACAACTGCCGAGGCGCAAACCAGCGCCTCGGCAGTTCGTAAAGTCCAGATATTTTGGGTTTACCTCAGTAGCAGGACAATCGTAGACGGGCACTACAAGACCGGCTGCGGCAAGTCCTTCAGTCTTCCTGCAAAACAATGGACGTTTCCCTGATCGACGGACAGGATTTTGCGAAACGCCCTTGAGCTTTGCCGGAGCGCAGAAGTTGGGTAATCCTCCCCGTAAATTACCCAACTTCTTTTATTAGAAACGGGACCGAATATCGTCTCCCCGCCCGCCGAGCTCAAAACTAGAAAAATAAATAAACCATAAAGACGCAAATACTTGCAGAAGGGGACATGTCCTGTTGATATAGTCCCCAATCCTTAGAGTCTTTAATGCAATTTTAATTTAACTCTCACACTGGCAACGCATAGTCGGATTCAGCCTTTCAGGTGAAAATTTAGTGCAGCCAGGACGCCGACAAGTCTCAATTCCTGTTTGCGCCGCCTGCAAGATTTATGGGTGGGGCAACTCGTTTGGATCGTCGTTGTAACAACCCGGTTCTTTCCGCAGGATCGTTCGCCATAGGCACGACTTCGCAACCCGAAAGCCCCAATCAGCCTGATACGGCCCTTCCGGGCTACCAATATTCGTACTTTTCCCCGATGAACTGCATGTCGACGTGGTTGTTGCCTCTGCCGGCCGCTTACCTTTCAGAGAACGTTGCCGTACGGAAACAGCTAACTTTCGTCCATGACCGATTCCTGGAGCGCGGCCAGGAAGTTTCGCATGACTTGTTTTTGATAAGCCGGCGGAACTTTTCTTTGAAGTTGGGCGGCTCCCGTTAGATCCGGTCTGCCCAACTTCGTTTTTCCATTCAACAATTGAATCGTTTGAAAATGTGCGACGGTGGATTTGTGCGTGCACTCGACCGGCTGATTTGATTGGTTTCTTAATAACTTTAATGCCGCTTTAATTTGTCTCTAATTACCAAAGTCCATTCTCTATCCATCGACGGCTTTGATGTTCTTCCGGGTTCTTCTCACGCGCTGGTCAGATTTCACAGACCGGTTTCCCGCAGAAACATCAATACTGAAAAGAATATCTTTCAGACTCCTGGGTGGACCGTTGGTGCAACGCCCTGATTTGGCGGAAGCAAAACCATTTAGGCAGGCATTACACCCGGCTCTTAGCGTGAGTTTCACGATTTAGCTAGCCGACCCTTCCTTTGGCCATTCTGCCGCGGATGTTTTCCATCCGATCCCAGCGCGTTCACACCATATCCAGGAATGAATATTGACGTGGCAGCTCGACTGCCATTGCAGTGTGCAAGCACACGATGCGATTTCCAGGAAGCAATGCTTCCGGACGGGAAGGATGATGACAATGAAATCTCTTAACGGCGTTGTAAATAAGACTTCAACCAAATCTGTTGAGCCATGGATCCATGTGCGGGCGATGTTAATCGCGAAATTATGGATCGGCCTGAAGGCCCTCTCTGCCCAGTGGGATTCAGAAATCGATCCAGGGCGACAACAGTATTCATTTGCCGGCAGCATGTAGTACGGCAGCCAAGGTTTTTAGCTTCAGGTGATGTGAAAGGAGGCCATACCGAACAAATCCCTAAAACGCTCTTTAGGTGTCAATTGCATGGAGTTGGGTAGCTGAAGTGAGCTCAACCTCTCTGGCTCACAAGCTACCCAGCCTCCAAAAAGCTTTAACCATTGCATCCCGGGACGCAGCTTTTTATAAAAGCGCCCCGGCAGATCAGAGAGAAATAGAAGTAAAAAGCGCAATTATAAGATTCCTGGAGCGCGGCCAGGATGTTGTAGCAACACCTTAAGTGTTTTACCTGCACGATTTTGAAGTTGGATGGTTGATTTTTAAAACTGCAAGACAATCATCCAACTTCGCTTCTTTCGCAGGTTTGGTCGCGCCGAAAGTAATGAGTTTAAGTTGTGTTTCGTAAGTCGGATCGAATGAGTTCAGTTGTTTGAATCGTTAAGTTTTTAGCATTGACGGGCTTTGATGTTTTTCCGGGCCATCTCACGCGCTGGTCAGATAACAACGATCAGTTCCCGATCAACATCAAGACTGAAGAAAAGATTTTTCAGGCTCCTGGGTGGACCGTCTGTGCTGTGGCCCTGATCGGCGGAATAAGAAGGCAGGCTTTACACCCGGCTCAAAAGCGTGACGATTCCTGTGTAGTTCAGCCAGCTTTCCTTTTTTGCGGTCATCAGCCCAGCGCAGCGCGCATAGCGTTTATCGCAAAACATTATTTTTTCGACTCGCGGCGGCCCTCCGTCAAGCGGACGGCCCTCTGCGCTCAAGTGAATTTGGCTTCCCTGATTGGCAGCTTCCGGACAGCAAAGGATAACAACGATGATGGATTTGACCGGTACGACGGACGGAACAATAACCATAGTTCTCAGACCCTGGCTCAACTTGATGGCGAGCATGGCCTCAAGATTTTGGATTAGCCTGGTAATCTTCGCGGGCATGGCGGCTCCCACGGCCAGCGCGCAAGTGCCCACTCCCTTTGCCACGGGTGTAACCTCGCCCGGCGGCGGCATGGTGTTGAGCGGCACCGCGATCAATCCAAAGACCGGCGCGCCATATCGTCATCTGTGGACCAGCGATCAGGGAGGCTTTGGCCTTTGCCGTATTGATCCTGATGTCGACACGCCAGGGCCTCACTTTTTGAACGGCGGGTTTTGCATGCCATTTGTGGATGGCGTCCAATTCAAGCCCGGTCAATTCGCTTTCGATCCTCTACTTAACGACATTTATGCGGTGGACCTGCAAGCCAATTCCCGAGGGATCTTCCGGTTACATTATCTTCCCTCGGGAGGCAGCGGCCATGGCTCGGTTGACCCCATTCACACCGAAGTTCTGGGCGGTAACCAGTTGGCAGGACGGCAGGCGCTGCCCGGCTGCGGGATCGCCGGGAACGTTCCTAATTCCGCCGTGCTGGGGCCCGATGGCAACCTTTATATAGGATTCAAAGCCAGTGGCGACATTTTGCGGGTGACCGCTCCGCAAACCGAGCCTCTGCCTTGCGGCAACGTGCAAGTAATCGGCAGCACGCCCGACGGCAGAAAAGATTTTGGTCTGGGCTTTATTGGCCATGATCTTTTTGGCGGTGATGGCCTTGCCGCATGGGTGATCCCGAGCGCTGACCAATGCCTTACACCGCAGAATGGCAATACGCTTTGCCATGGCACCAACATTCTTGTGGCACAAACCGCGGTACCTAGCTTTGTGATGAGTGACCAGCTTTACCCGGCGGTTAATGGCAGGAACTTGTTTGTCGGCAATCCCAGCGACGTGACTCTGGTGGACCTGGCGACCATGCAGGTGACCATGAACTACGCTTCAGGCTTCCAGTTCCTGA
Organism: Acidobacteriaceae bacterium; assembly: GCA_027307045.1. GTDB lineage: Bacteria > Acidobacteriota > Terriglobia > Terriglobales > Acidobacteriaceae > Angelobacter. The sequence goes on along the minus strand of DAHUXR010000004.1, from coordinate 9,463 downwards.
GCGGAATGGCGCTGGACAGCACCAACATGAACCTTTATGTCGCGGATGACCCGACTGAGGGAATTGCCGGCGGCTTTGGACGCTGGTGGAATGTTGGCAATCACGGGTTGAGCATTCGTCCGGCAACGCTGGTGAAGTTTGCCGATGGCGTAACTGCTCCAGCGGGCGGCGCGGTGCTGACCGGTTCGGGAATTAATCCCGCCAGCGGCAAGCCGTACCGGCATTTGTGGTCAGGCGATCAAGGCGGCTTTGGACTGTGCCGGCTCGATCCTGATATTGATTCGCCGGGGCCACACTTGATGAATCCTGCGACCTGTCTTCCATTTGTCGCTGGAGTGCAGTTCAAGCCCGGACAGATGGCCTTTGATCCGAATACCAACAATCTTTACACCGTGGACATGCAAGCCAACACCAAAGGCGTTTTCCGTCTGCACTTTGTTCCTGACGCGGACGGCGGACACGGCGGCATCGATATCATCCACCAGGAAGTTCTGGCCGGAAATGGCGGCGTGGGACGCAATGGACTGCCTGGATGCGGCATTGCCGGTAACGTTCCCAACTCCGCGGTCCTGGGGCCTGATGACAATCTTTATATAGGCTTTAAAGCCAGCGGCGACATCCTGCGCATCACCGCGCCGTCCACGGATCCTGTGCCTTGCAGCAACGTGCAGGTAATCGGCAGCACTCCTGACGGCACCAGGGACATGGGATTGGGATGGATTGGTCACGATCTGTACGGCGGCGATGGCCGCGCGGCATTCATTATTCCCAACGCGGACCAGTGCATGACGCCGCAGAATGGACTCAACCCGTGCCACGGCACGAATTTCCTGCAACGGGAAACGGCCACTCCATCGTTTGTGATGAGCGACCAGATATATCCGGCGCTGAATGGCAGAACTCTGTTTGTCGGACAGCCAGGGAGCATTTCTCTGGTTGATCCAGTTTCTTTCCAGGTCAACCTGAGCTATGCCAGCGGATTCCAGTTGCTGAGCGCCATGACTCTCGATCCCAGGGACTTGACGCTGTATGTCGCGGACGATCCTGCGCACGGTCTTTTGCCGCAGCAGGGCCATTGGTGGGTGGTGGCCCCGCAGCCGGTTACGCCGGCCATTCCAGGTCCTCCGCTGAATGTGGTGGCGACAGCCGGCAATGCATCGGCGCAAGTGAGTTGGGTTCCGTCGCCAGACGGACAAGCCGTGACCAGCTACACGGTGCACAACTTATTTAATTCGCCCGGGCTGGCCATGCCGGATGTCATCGTCACGGCGCCTCCGGGTTCAACCGAAGTGCCTACAGCGATAAACATCAATGGATTGGTGAATGGCGTTCGTTATCAGTTTGTAGTTGCGGCAATGGATGATGTTGGAACTAGCTTGTTCTCCAAGCCCAGTCTGATCATCATGCCGTTTGCACCATCGGTGCCCAAGCCGGCGACGAACGTGGCCGCGGCTGGACATGATTCTTCAGCTTCAGTTTCATGGACAGGCGTTCCGGATTACCTGAACGGCGGCTTCCCAATTCTTACCTATCACGTTGATGTAGAGATTCAAAACCAGATTGAGCGATCGATCACCGTGCCGGCAGCTCAAACGTCAGTCTTAATCACCGGCTTGACCAATGGCGTTACTTATACGTTTGTGGTGATTGCGACCAACCAGGTTGGCGATAGCCTTCCCTCTCTGCCGTCAAACTCGGTTACTCCATCGGCGCCAGCTCCGCCTCTGCCGCCTCCGGCGCCTGCCGTGGCAAATCTTGCACTAAGCATCAGCGGACCAACGTCGTTACCCGCGAACTCCAATGCTGGATACGAAATCCTGGTCACAAACAACGGCAGCGTGGCAGTGCCTCAAGTAATTGTTACGGACGCTTTTGCCGCAAGCAGCGCTTCTGTTGCTTCGGCAACGCCCAGCCAAGGGACATGCACGACAACGGCAGCAACCGTTACATGCAATCTTGGCAGCGTGCCTGCGGGAAGCACGGTGGCAGTTGGAATCACCGAGACCCTTTTAGCGACGGTGACCAATAAAGCCAGCCTGCAAGCGCAGGACGCATCCGGCCAGGCGATGACATTGGCGAATCCTGCAAGCGGAATTGCCAGCGTGATAACGAATGTCACGGCAACTCCACCCCCTCCCCAAAATCCCACGCCGACACCAAGCCCGACTCCTGCGCCTGCGCCAAACCCAACACCAACACCGGCTCCCGTTCCAAACCCGAGTCCGAACCCGAGCCCGACGCCAACGCCGGTTCCAACGCCTACGCCGAACCCAAGCCCAACTCCTGTACCAGCACCCGCAAGCGTTACTGATCTTGAGTTGAGTGGGAGCTACGCTGATAGAGTTGCGAGCGGAACCATCACGTGGCAGGTCAGGAATCTTGGATCGACGAACGCGAATGGCGTGGTCCTGCGGCAACACCTGCCCACGAGCGCAACAATCCAGTCAATGACAGATTCGTCAGGCGGGACGTGCAGGCAGTTGAGAGGCGTCCTGAACACAATGCTTGTGGAATGCCGGGTGGGCACATTGCCACCGGGCCAGAGCTGGACGGTTATCGTGGATGCAGCGCCGACCGCAAGAAGCGCAAAAGCAGCGGCCCGAGTCTCGTTCCAGGGCATAGACCCAAATCCGGCCAACAACTACGCCATTGTGCTGATGCCGCATGACGTTACAAGCGGCAATGGTGGCGTGCCACCGCCGGTGCGGCCAAGGCCAACGATTAATCCAAGGCCAACGATTAATCCGAGTATTCGCAGCCGTGTCATAGGCCCAAGGCCGCTTCCGCAGCCATGAGAACCAAATTGAGCGAGCCGCAAAACTGCGGCGCCCGTTTTCCGGGCGGGCGTCGCCAAACGCCAAACATCGGTTTCTTCTCACGGATGAGCTGACGCATGGAAAGAGACAGCAAGACTGAAAACAGAATAGTCCCTGCTGCCGGCCAGGGGACCAAACTTGCAGCTTCATGGGCTGACGGTCCTGTGGCCTGCCTGCGCGCGCCGGGTGTGAGCAGCAGCGTGCTTAAGCTCAAAAAGAAAGATGCGGTGTTTTACCAGGCCATGCCCGCGGATTGCGTTTTCTATCTGCTGAAAGGCCGACTCAAGTTGACGGCCGTCTCCGTGGAAGGCAAGGAAGCGACGATTGCGCTTCTGCGCGCGGGTGATTTTCTGGGCGAGGAGTGCATCGCAGCGGACGATGCCATACGCACCACGACGGCCATCGCCATCTCTGAGTGCATGGTATTGCGAACTGAACGCAAAGCCATTCTTGAAGTCCTGCGGCGCGACCAGCAGTTCTTTAAGTTCTTTGTGTCGTTTATCGTATCCCGCAACGTGCGCATGCAGGAAGACATGATTGACCGGCTCTTCCATACCGGCGAGAAACGATTGGCGCGCGTGCTATTGCTGCTGGCCGGTTTCGACGGTTCAGGCCAGGCGGAAATCGTGATTCCCAAGGTGAGCCAGGAGACGCTGGCAGAGATCGTCGGCACGTCACGATCGCGGGTAAGCACTTTCTTAAATAACTTCCGCAAGCAGGGCCTGATTGAATACGACGGCGATTATAGCGGCGACCTGCTGGTCCGCAGCTCGCTCAGGCAAATCATCACCAAAGATTAACTACGCCAGTATTGGCCATGTGTTCACTGCGGCTGTAGTTCCATTTCGGGAACGCGCATTGAACTTTTCGACAAATGTGTTCTTTTGGGAACAGTTTGGATGTACGCACCAGTCCACAATGCCTATCAAGAAAGCTCTATTAAGAAGATCGTTGGCGGCGGAGCCAACAAAAATCGCGCCTTTCAGAGAGGCGACGATACATCCTTGCAAAATAAAAATTACGCCCGCCGCGGGACCTTTTTGTATGACAGTTTGACAGGACAGCGGTTTTGTCACTGGCTTACGGAACTTTCTTTCCTTCCGGACACGTATCAGCGCTCGATTATGGGCGATGACTGAAGTGTTTTCGGCCACGGCTTCGGCTCTTCCCCGGCATACCGGGCGGGAAGACGCTCACCGCGACCCCATTTAAGAATTTAAAAAGACTTTGCCGGCCGCCAGACAAGATGCGAGCTGGCGAGTAGTTCAACTGCCTTCCAGTGGAGCTCGAAGGTGGTGCCGCACCCGGCTGGTGGATGAGTTCTTGTTTCGTTTCCGTCCGCGCAGGACAGGTTCTCCCCCGCCGGGTGTGGTTTTTTTCTCTCACGCAGAGGAATTTGTGAGCGCAGTGCAAGCGCAGTTTTTCCGAGACGCAGCTTTTCTGAGTGCAGCCATGGGGACCAAGGGGTTCTGCAAGGTGATGGTGCGATGGCGGTGACGTGCTTTCAGCAGAAGTGTTCAGCACAGACTGCATGGATTGGTTTTTGAACGACAAGTTGCGACTGTGGGCCAGCCCGATGGTACTACAGCCGTGAACGGGGCTGCCGGCTCCGCAAAACGGCAGCCCCAAATTGAATTTGCGACTGCGGCTAATCGTCGCGGCGGATGTCGGTGGAAGGTGGGCGGTGGCGGACGTTGGTGACAGATGTTGCTGACGATTGGCGGCAAAAGATTAGGTGGCGCAGGCGAGCGCCGGTTTCGATGAAGTCTGCAGAGTCGCCGGCGCCGCAGGCCGGAAGTTTTGAAGATCGAGATAGGTAACGCGCGCACGCGCTTACCACTAAGTTGCGACTGTGGGCCAGCCCGATGGTACTACAGCCGTAAACGGGGCTGCCGGATCCGCAAAACGGCAGCCCCAAACTATGCCGCAATAGGCTTTGTCAACCTCTTCAACTTGAATCTCATGAATTTGATAGTTCTTTGCAACGGTGCGCCTCTGGATCGTCGAGCAAGACTTTTGTGAAAAGATTTTCATCTCTATATCTCTAGCCTGAAGAACTTTTTAAAGAAAAATTAAACTTGACACATGCGTGACGAGGCGAGCACACTTGCGCCCTCAACAATCTCAACCAGGAATGTAAAGGAAGTGGAAGATGCACGCCGCTAAGCGCTATTTTCCGTTGGTCTGCCTGTTTTTTGCCCTCTTTGCATTAGTCACGCCAGCCGCTCACGCCGCAAGCAACCCGAGCGCTTTTTGTCATTCAACAGACGGCAGTTTTACCACTTGCCCGGATGGTCATCAGGAGTGGTCAGACATCACGCCTGTGTTTTTTCCGCAAAGCAACAGCTATCTTTATGCTGACCAGGGCGCTTTCCTGAATCCCGGGGGACCTCCGGATACGTTTTTCCTCATGTATGACGAGTGTTCGCGAACCGCGCCGCTGGGGCCGAATGACTATTTCCTGGTGAACTTTGCCAACGTCGATGAGGCTTCAGGCTCGCCGGCGCTGGTGCACTATAGCATTCACATCTTCACGGATGGCACCATCATTTTTCTTGAGAATGGCCAAGTGCAATCGGTCGGCGGGCAGACGCGCGTGCCTGAAATCCAGGGCCAGCGGGGCCGGGCGAGCTTCGGCACGTCGCCAACTTGTCCTTTCAATCACCTGATTGCCGAATTTCAAATTCCTCTGGAGAGCGCCGGCACGCTTACCGCCGGTTTTGATACCACGTATTCGCCTGACCCGCTTTTCTGGGGCAGCAGCGTCCCGCCGCCGCCGCCGCCGCTACCTCCCTGCCCAGATGCGGGAACTGGTAGCCCAGTCACGCTGCCGCAGGTAGACGCGCCAGTAAAGCTGGCTTTGAAGGACTATCGGGTGATCTATGGCTCGATTCCACTAACGTTCACTTCCAATGGAGGCTCAGCAGCAGCGCAATGTTCCGTGACTTCCAATCTTGGAGCGCTGCCGGTGTTGTTCCAGGACACCGAATTGGGCTTCGATTTCGGGCCGCCTATCCAGGTGGCCACAAGCCAGGCCGTGGCCAGTGTAAATATCTTTGACCAGGGCGGAATCGATACATCTTCCATTCCGCAGTGCAATTTCTCTTTCGGCTCAGGAGCAAACAATTGCTTCATCAACGCCGCTCCCGGCGGCTCAGCCAGGGTGGCGCAGTGGTTCACTCCGGGCTTTGATATCACCGGCCCATTGGGTGTCCATACCAACACCGGGCCGCTTACGTTCTACGTGAACCTTGACGCCTTGAACCCGCCGACTGGAGATTTCAATTCAATGCTCCAGAGCATTGAAACCTTCGTGCATACGAATCTAATCGCAAATCTTGACGGCGTGACCTCCATCGCCGCGTTCCAGGACCCGCCCAACAACGTTCTAGTAACCGATCCCAGCGGGTTGAGAACCGGAACGCTGCCCGATGGCACAATCGTGAACGAGATTCCCGGTTCCACCTACATCCAGAATTCGGCCCGCAACGCTGTGATCGTCGTTGAGCCGCAGGCGGGTGTCTACAACACCCAGATTATTGGCCCGACGGACAGTACGTTTGCCTTGTCGATGTCATTCACACAATTGCTGCCCAATCTTTCTGTGCCTTCTATCACCGAATCAGATGTCACTGGAACCGTGTCATCCACGGGCAGCGTTTTCCCGTTTACGGTACCGGTACCAGGGCCAAGAGGATCGGGTGGAGCGATTCGCACGGGGTTCAACAGCTTTGCTCTGCCGCCGAACGACGATGGCTCAAGCGGACCAACGGCCATCGGCTTCCCTATCAACTTCTTCGGACAGACGTTCTCTTCACTGTTTGTGAATGACAACGGCAACGTAACGTTTGATCAGCAGCTCTCTGAATTCACGCCGTTCAGCCTGCAGACTACGCAACGCGAGATCATCGCGCCGTTCTTTGCGGACGTGGATACGCGAGTCGGAAACCAGGTGACATATGGTCCCGGCACCGTCGATGGGCATCCTGCATTCGCGGTCACGTGGCCGGGTGTCGGCTGCTTTGCCGAAATCACCAGCGTGCTGGACTTCTTCCAGGTGGTGCTGATTGACCGCTCAGATTCAGCTCCGGGCAACTTTGACATTGAGTTCAACTACAACTCAATTCAATGGGAAACCGGCGAAGCCAGCGGCGGCAACGGCGCATGCCAGGGCGGGGCTGCAGCGCGCGTTGGATTCTCCAACGGCAGCGGTGCTCCGGGGACGTTCTTCGAACTGCCTGGTTCGGGACTGCCTGGATCTTTCCTCGATAACAATCCTTCCACTGGCCTGATCCATAACAGCTTTGGCAGCAATCAGGCGGGAAGATACGTTTTCCAGGTGCGGAATGGAGTACCTGCCACCGGCGTTGACACCGATGGCGACGGCGTTCCTGATGAACTGGACAACTGTCCTACGGTGCCAAACCCAGACCAGAAAGATTCGGACTTCGATGGCGTTGGAGATGCATGCTCTTCACCAACTTTGCAGCGCAACACCGCGGCATTCCTGCAGGCCCTGGCCAATGGACAGACAAGCGCGGAGCAAAACGGACTGCTCGTGTCCCAGACACCAACTCTCACCGATCAGTTAACCCGGATCGTAAACTTCCGCGTTGCCGCGGGATTGGCCCCGTCGGCAAGCCAACTAGCTACCAGCCTGGTGACTAGCCTGGTGGCGATCGGCCAGGTCCCGGCGGCAGATGCCAACGCGCTCATCGCGAGTGTGTTGAACGCGCCCAACCAGCCACCGTCGATTGTCTGCCCATCAGCGGCGGTGAATGAGTGCACGCTAAACGCCGGCACGCCAGTCTCATTGACGGCGCACGTCTCCGATCCTGATGGTGACGCGCTGACCGTGACCTGGAATGCCGATGGATCGCAACTGCGTGTAGACCAGGTGCCTAGCGGACCTCCGCCCACCACAGCCGCGCTCACGCTGACTCAGCCGTTCACATTGGGTGTTCATAACCTGAACATTTCAGTCACTGACGGCAAGTCATCGCCGGTAGCATGCACAACCACCGCCACCGTTCGCGACACAACGCCGCCAGCGGTAAGCGCTTCAGTGGGATCGCCCGTCCTCTGGACGCCGGACCACACCATGGTGAACGTTGGCTTTGCCGCAACTGCTCAAGACCAGTGCAGCGGGCCACAACCTGTCTCCGTAAAGGTGTTTTCAAACGAGAGCCAGTTCGCGCAAGGCTCCGGGAACTTCTCACCGGATGCAAGCGGCGGAGCGGCAGGCCTCCTGCTGCGCTCAGAGCGGAGTGGAGGCGGCAACGGCCGCGTGTATCTGATCGTAGCCAGCTCGGTCGATCCGGCGGGCAACCGTGCCTTTGCCTGTACGACCGCGGTTGTGCCACACGATCAGACTGACGATTCACTTCAGGCTGTCCAGGCCCTGGCTGCCACTGCTCAAGGCTTCTGCGTGAGCAATGGTGGATCGGCGCCAGCGGGATATTTCGCGATTGACGGAACGCAATAGATCGCGAAAGACCTTGCTATACAGTACTGGCTTCAGAAGTTTGGCCGCCACTCTCTGCAAAGAAGTGGCGGCCGAATTTGAATAGAGTCAGCCCGGCGGTTATGCCGGTGATGGCAGCCAACGGTCCGCCCATCAGAATTCCCAGCATGAGAGTAAAGAGGAAGAGACTACCCACGCGTCCCAGAGACCATTGCCCTTCCAACATGGGAAGGCCACAAGCATAGAGCGCGGCAAATATCACAAACGTCCCGGCGCCGACCAGAAAGCCTCGAAGCACGGCCCGGCCGTAATTCTGTACTCGGGACGGATCAAGAATGGCTCCGCCCCAGGCATAGCCGGCAACGCCGGCAGCCAAAGAAGGTAAAACCACGTACAGAATTATGGCGTGAGGCGCCATCACCAGCCGGAGGAAAAACAGGAAGGTAGCAAGAGCCGCAAACGCCGCAAACCAGAGTGCGGCTACGGATCGTCGCGCGGACGGTGGCAGAGTGCGTACAGCCAAACCGGTCTCTCCTAAAGCCACATTATAGTATTCAGGATTGCTTTGGATATGGTGCCATTGGTGCAGCGTCTGCGGGGCTACCCAAGAACTTCGCACTTGACGTTGGCGAACAAAATGCGATACACTCATCATGAGCTACTAAGCCCCTTAGCCCTCCAAGCCAACTGGCGACGGACATTGCTCGGGACGGCCCAGGCCGAGCCTTAGGATGGTCTTTGAAAACTCGCAATTGGCACTCAGCGCGCAGCAGTCAGCCAGAAGACACGGTAGTTGGTATTTAGTACCTGGTACTTGGGGCGTGCCTAGTTGCGACCCTCTGCCTGATTGGGATTGGGATTGGGATTGGGATTGGGATTGGGATTGGGATTGGGTGGCCCTTGGGTGACCCAAGCGTCACCCAAGGGTCACGCAAGCGTCTCGCAAGGGTCGCCCATGGGTCGATTTCGCTAAATATCTTTGTTTGCAACACAGATATCAATAAGGGGGGTGGGGCGAAAAAATCGCCGTGATCGCCGTGATCGCGCGACATCGGGAAGACAAAACCTTGAACCACACGGTCGAAAAACCGATTTTCATAAGCTTGCGCGGGCCGAAGGCCCTGGATGACAAAGGACACGAAGGACCACGGAGGAAAAAAGAAGGACTGGAGAAGCAGGCGTG
>DAHUXR010000049.1 GCA_027307045.1 Acidobacteriaceae bacterium | reverse complement strand
TGGTAATTGGTAGTCGGTATTTAGCCCGCTGCGTTTTGCTAAATACCAAGTACTAAATACCAATGACCGACTCTCTTGATCGCGCAAAGAAAATCAAAGTAATTCTCTTCGACGTGGATGGCGTTCTTACTGACGGCTCCATTTGGCTGTTCCCTGCTCCGGCATCGGGACCGCGCAGCACGGACGCGCATGCGGAGCAGCACGCAGACAAGCCCGGGTTCGCCATTATCAGCCAGAACATGATTGAAGCCAAAGGTTTCAACGCGCATGACGGCACGGCTATCTCACTGGCGCGGCTGGGCGGATTGAAAACCGGAATGGTGACCAAGCGCATTTCAGAAACTGTGGCGTTGCGCGCCCGCGATTTGAAGATCGACTACCTTTATCAGGGTGCGCAGAACAAGTCAGACATTCTGGACAAGATTCTGGCCGAAAGCGGCTTTCGCGAAGAGCAAATCGCGTACGTGGGAGACGATGTCATCGACCTGCCAATCATGCGGCGCTGCGGGTTGGCGATTGCCGTGGCAAATGCTCGTCCCCAGGTAAAAGCGATGGCGCATCATGAGACTTTGTCCGTGGGTGGCCATGGCGCGGCGCGAGATGCGGTGGAGTACATTCTTGAGGCGCAGGGAACGTTGGAAAAAGTAATTGATGCCTATATCCATGCGCGGACTTCGATCAAGTGATGGACTAATTGCATACTGAGAAATCGCTGAGGACTGCAACCAGCTTTCGGTACAACTCTGCGTTCTTCGTCAATGCTGGCTGCCTTGAGTCGCGCCCCGCAGCTTCCTATCAAAAAACTCTGCAGTGGCCTTATACCCTTTTACCCACGTCCGCCATAGCAGGAAGTCGTGAATCTCGTCGGGAAAAATGATCTGTTCAATCTCAACCTTCTGTCGACGCAGGCGCTGCACAAGGTCAGTGGTCTGTGAGAAAGGCACGTTGCGGTCGTCGTCGCCGTGCATAAAAAGCACCGGAGACTTCCATGTCGACGCCGACGCCACGGGCGAAGAGTCATACGCCAGCTTTTGCGCTTCTTTGGCGTCCGGCGCGTCGCCACCGCGGCCAGCCAAAAACGCTGACCAGTCATGCACGCCGTGGAAGTCCACCCCGGCGGCAAAGATATCTGAGTTGCGCGCCAGGGCCAGCGCCGTAAGCAGGCCGCCGTAAGAGCCTCCCCAGATGCCGATGCGGTTGCGGTCAACATACGCCAGCCCTTGCAGATATCGCCCGCCCGCCACCACGTCTTTGTACTCAGACGAACCACGCCAGCCGGCATTGGCAGGCTCACGGAAGGCGCGTCCGTACATTACGCCCAGGCGGTAATTGACTGACAGCACAACATAGCCTCGGCTGGCAAGATACTGATTTTCCGCATACGCGTTGTGGTAGTAGTACATGTAATGGAAGCCGGGCATCATCTGCCGTGGCGGACCGCCATGAACAAAGATCAGCGCCGGAGCCGACGCGGCGTGATTGCGCGGAATAAAAAGCTGGCCGTGGATTTCCAGCCCGTCTTCGCTTTTGAACGTGACAGTGTGCGGCTCAACCAGTTGGTCCGACGGGAAATCTTTCGGCAGAGCGCTGGCGGCAATCATCTCGCGTTCTTTGCCAACCAGGTAATACGGCATTGCAGGTGATGTAGCGGTCGAGCCGAAACAGACAATCGTTTTGCCATCGGCCAACATGAGCGGATGCCATTCAATGGTGGCGCTATTGGTAACAGCTCGGTGCGGACCGCCGGACACGTTCGCACGCCAGATGTGGCGCCGATCAACATCACTTTCATTTGAAGTGAACAGGACTGTGCGCTTATCGGGGCTCAGTTCAACGTCTTCAACATCAAAGTCACCTGAAGTAACTGTGGCCGTGGTTCCACCCAGAACATCTACGGCCCTCGGGTCACCGCTGAGGACTGAAACTGTATAGAGGTGATTCCTGCCGGTCTGTTCAGAACAGAACACGATTCGTCCATCTGCCCCAAACTTCAGCGACTCACTAGCAAACGGTGGCAGCGAATCATTCACCTCCTTGCCGCTGTGCCAAAGCTCATGAGCCTGGGCGGTTGCGGCGTCGGCCAGCCAGATGGCCCACGGCTGCGGACGTTGTGGAATCAGCGGCTGATGTAGCTCCGCTCCGGGCGTGCGGATAAAAATCAGCTGCTTGCCGTCGGGCGACCAGCGCGGCGCAAAGTCACGGTCAACGCTGGGTGCAACGTATCGCACGCGCTGCTCAGCCAGCTCAAAAATCGCGATAAACGAATGGTCCTTGCGAAGCGTGGTAAATGCAATATGCTTTCCGTCAGGAGACCACTGCGGTTCGCTTTCGTCGCCGCGCAGTTCGGTAAGCTGGCGGGCAGGTTTGTCGCCGGCAACATTGGCCATCCACAGATGGTCCTTCGGCCCCACCCAAACCGCGGTCAGTCCATCAGAAGAAAGCTGGATGTCCTCGCAATCCTCTTCCCCGCAACCCATGTCGCCCAGCAGTCGCGTTTTGCCTGTCTCCACGTCTGCGGCCCACACCTGCTGTTTGGGTTCTTTCGTATCGGTCGCAGGATTTGCTACGTGACCTTCGCTGCTCACTTCCGATCCGCGCGCATAGACCACGGTTTTGCCATCCGGCGTGAGCTTCACGGCAAAAATATCCTGGCCATCGTCACCTTGGTAGTGCGTTACCTGCCGCCCGGCAAAGTCAGGCGCATCCGCAATCCAAATGTTGCGCTCGCCCCGGCTGTCAAACACCCAGGCAATGCGATTGGCTTTTGCCGCCGAGGTCAGGGCCGTGGGGAACGGCGAACTCATCACCTGTTCCAGACTGAAGCTGGGTTTAGTAGGGCCGCGTTCAGCCGAGTTGGGTTCAGTAGTGTTAGGCTTTTGCGCGATGGAAGAAGTTGCAAAGACCAGTACGAGCAGAACGAGTCGAAGAAATTTCATACGCGCGACATCATACCAGCCCGTGCGGTCTATTTCTTCTGTAGCAAAAAGCTGCTAGGCCGTCTTTTCCAGATAGCCGCTCACCAGCGTCGCGCACGCTTCCACAAACTTCTGTTCGTCAAAGTTAAAGGTATCGGCAAAATAGCTGTTGATGTCGATTTCGCCGTAAAGAGCGCCGCGGGTAAAGATGGGTACCACGATCTCTGATTTCACCAGCGCCGACGACGCCTTATAGCGTGGATCAGTGGCCGCGTTGTTCACCACCACGGTTTTCTTGCTGGAAGCCGCGTCGCCGCACAGGCCTTTATCCAGGGAAACGTGTTCATGCGGGTCAAAGCTGCCCACATGCGGCCCCAGGTTCAGGCTGCCGGGACGTGTTTTATCAACCAGGTAAAATCCCACCCAGTTATAGCGCGTCATGGTGTCATGCAGGCGCTGGACGATCGCCTCCATCAACGCATCCACCGTGCGCGCCGACTGCGCTACATATCCGAAGTCTTTAAGCAATTCCTGGTGCTTGGACATTTCTCTGGCACGGGCCGCGCGGACTCACAGCAGCCCTGCTGTCTTTTATATAGTCAGCAGGCGCAGCAAACAATGTCATTGTGTGTTCACCTGCAGTAACCAAAGCAGCAGCCCAGCCAGACACCAACTTCGGGCTATCGTTTCTTTTCCAGATACCTGCCCACCAGCTGCGCCACATCTTCCGCGAAGGTCTGCTCCGCTTTGGTGAACGTGTTGGCGAAATAGCTTTCAATATCGAGCTCAGCCAGCAGCTCATTTTTAGCCAGAATCGGGACCACCAAGTTTGCTTTCACAATTTCCGACCCGGAAAGATAGCGCGGATCGCGGGCCACGTCATTCACCACCACGGTCTTTTTGGTGGTCGCCGCCGCGCCGCACAATCCCTTATTGATTGGGATACGCGCGTTGGGGCTGAAGCTGCCAACATAAGGGCCAACCACCAACATTCCTGGATCGGCCTTGTCTACCAGGTAGAATCCAACCCAGTTGTAACGTGAAAACTCATCATGCAGCCGTTGTGCTATGTGGGTCATCAGCGCTGTTGCGTTCGCCGCGGTTTCAGCAAATAATCGGAACTCCTGGAGAAGTTCCTGGTGTTTTGACATTTTTAGTTTTCCTGGGCGTGCAAAAAAGATTGCCCCAGTTATACATTTAGGGCGGCCATGCAGCAATGTTATTCTGGCGCTGTGTCCATATACTTGTTTGGTGCTGGCTCACTTCTCCTTCGGCTATCCGTCCAATTTGAAAACATCCGCTACACCCTTTACCCTTGATTGGGACAGCCTATGAAGATTTCTCGTTTGCGCAACCTCGCAATTGCCGTCGGATTCATATCGATCGCTCTCACCCTCAACGCCCAGGACATTGCTTCTTTTGAAAAGCGGATCACCGTCAAGAAGCTGCCCAACGGGCTCACCATCGTGCTAATGGAACGCCCGGAAGCGCCGGTGTTTTCCTTCTATACGCGCGTTGACGCCGGGTCCGTGCAGGAAGTCCAGGGCATCACCGGCCTGGCGCACATGTTTGAGCACATGGCTTTTAAGGGCACGCATGAGATCGGCACCACAAACTGGCCGGCTGAAAAAGTGGCGCTGGAAAAAGTGGAAGCCACTTACGCCGCTTATCTGCATGAGAAGTTGAAGGAAGTTGGGCGCGACGAAAAGAAGGTTGCGGAGCTTGAAAAAGCCTGGCAGGCAGCCGTGGATGCCGCGGACAAGTTTGTGGTCCCCAATGAGTTTGGCGAGGTGGTTGAAAGCCAGGGCGGGGTCGGGCTCAATGCATCCACTGACCGCGACGAGACGACATACTTCTATTCGTTTCCTGAAAACCGCCTTGAGCTGTGGGCTTACCTGGAGTCGGAGCGCTTTCTTGAGCCGGTGATGCGCGAGTTTTATAAAGAGCGCGACGTGGTCTATGAAGAACGGCGCATGAGCGTTGATAGCTCTCCGCAGGGCCGGCTCATAGAGCAGTTTCTGCGCGCGGCATTCATCGCGCATCCTTACGGACGTCCCGTGGTTGGCTGGCCTTCTGACCTGCGCGCCTTCTCCGCCACCGATGCCGCGAATTTCTTCAAGAAGTATTACGTTCCTGCCAACATTGTGGTCACGGTAGTGGGCGATCTAAAAGCCGCAGAGGCCATGCCGATCATCGAGAAATACTTTGGCCGCATCCCCGCGCGCCCCGCGCCTGACCCGTTGCGCACACAGGAACCTCCGCAACAAGCCATGCGGACCGTTTTGATTCATGACCGCAGCCAGCCGCTTTATGTTGAAGGCTACCATCGCGGCGACTTCCGCGATCCTGACGATCCCGTCTATGACGTGCTGGCCGATTTGCTCTCCAAAGGACGCACTTCCCGGCTCTATCGTTCTCTGGTGCGCGACAAGCGCATTGCCATTGCCGCGCAGGGTGGCTCGTTCCCGGGCAACAAATATCCCAGCCTGTTTTTCTTTTTTGCCGCGCCCAGCCAGGGCCACACCGCTGAAGAAATGGCCGGGCCTATCCATGAAGAGATCGAAAAGCTGAAAACGCAGGATGTAACGGACGAAGAATTGCAGTCGATCAAGACGCGCGCCAAGGCTGATTTGATTCGTGGCCTGGGCAATGATCAGGGCTTGGCCTTCCAGTTGGGCGAGTACCAGGCGCTCTATGGTGACTGGCGCGAGCTCTTCCGCCAGATTGATGAGATTGACAAAGTCACCAAGTCCGATATTCGCCGCGTCGCCAATAAGACATTTCGCGATGACAATCGCACCGTGGCAACCATGGAAACGGAAACGGAAAAACCAAAACCAACCGAGCCTGCCAAAGGAGAGCAGAAATGAACAAGGTGAAATTCTTGCTCTTCATAACAATAATTTTTGCCATGAACGCACTATCGTTTAACGCGGGCGCCCAGGCCCGGAAACCCATTCCGCCAAAAGTTCCACAGGCAACAGCCACGCCTTCAGCCGCTCCTGCCACTTCATGGCAAAAAGTCCCCATTCCGCCGCTGCATCAATTCAAGCCGCAGGAGCCGCGCCGACTGGAGCTGCCCAACGGCATGGTGATCTTCCTTCAGGAAGACCACGAGCTGCCGCTGATCGATGGCACCATCCGCATCCGTGGCGGATCGCGTGAAGAGCCTGCGGACAAGGTCGGCATGATCTCCCTTTATGCTGACGTGTGGCGCACCGGCGGCACCAAAAGCAAGACTGGTGACGAGCTTGACGATTTCCTTGAGGCTCATGCGGCGCGCGTTGAAGCTTCAGACAGCGCTGACTCGACATTCCTTTCATGGTCATCGCTCAAGGAAAATTATGATCAGGTCTTCCCTGTCGTGCTTGATCTTCTGGAGAATCCAGAGTTTCGCCAGGACAAGATTGATCTGGCCAAGCAGCAGTTTGCCAGCCTGATCTCGCGCCGGAATGACGACTCGGATGACATTGCCCAGCGTGAATCCACCAAGTTGGCTTATGGCCCGGAGAATCCGTACGCCCGCACGGCCGAGTATGACACCGTGGCTGCCATTACGCGTGAAGACTTGCTGCAATGGCACAAACGCACCATTGCGCCAGCCAACATGATTCTGGGTATTGCCGGCGATTTTGATTCCGCCGCCATGGAACAAAAATTGCGTCAGGCTTTTGCCAACATGCCCCGGGGTGAGCGTTTTGTTCCCGCAAAAATCACATTCAATCCCGCCCAACCGGGGATTTATTTTGTCGAGAAAAATGACGTGAACCAGAGCGACATACAGATGGTGGATCTCGGAATCGATCGCCGCAATCCCGATTACTACGCTCTTGAGGTGATGAACGAATTGTTCGGTGGCGGATTCTCTTCCCGGCTATTCGTAAGCATCCGCACCAAACAGGGACTCGCTTATTCCGTAGGCGGCGGCGTAGGCACGGCCTTTGATCATGCTGGGATCACGCGCTTTGCCATGGGCACCAAGAGCGCCACAACCGCCGCCGGGATTGAGGCCCTCCGCAAAGAGATGGAAAAGCTCATTACCGGGACGGTCCAGCCCATTGAATTGAAGAAGGCAAAGGACTCGATTTTGAATTCCTTCATCTTTGAGTTTGACTCCAAGCAGAAGGTCCTGGCGGAGCGTATGCGCTATGAGTTTTACGGTTTCCCGCCTGACTTTCTGGAGCAGTTCCGCGCAGGGATTGAAAAAGTCACGACCGCTGACGTTGATCGCGTCGCCCGTAAATATCTCCATCCGGAAAAGATGGCGGTGCTGGTGGTAGGAAACGCCAAGGATTTTGATCGCCAGCTTTCAACCTTTGGCAAGGTCACGCCCATCGATATCAGCATTCCACCGCCCAAGAATGCGGGAAAGGCTGGGAGCAATTAGAAGTTAACAATTGGCAAAAGATGCTTTGCCGCAGGTTTCCCTGGATAGTCGCAGATTAGGAAATGGCGCGAATTTCGCGAATAAATACGGATTAAGACACTAAAGTATGATTCGCGTTCATGCGCGGCAAATTCTTTTTATCTCTGTTGATCAGCGAAATCTGCGGCTTCCCGCAAAACTTTCCGCTTAACAAAATAAATCTGCCACTTAACTTTATTCGTTTCTTCAAAACGCTTCGCTTTTTTGTTGCGTCCGCTTTCGCCGCGCGACTATAAGACTAGAGACGGGCCACGCCAGTGCTAGAACACTGACGCAGCCCTAACCACAAACCACCTTCCTAGAAAGGCGACCTATGGCTGCAATTGATGTTAACCAAAAGGCTGGCGTCTATGAAACTCTCTCCAGCCTCAACCTGGCCTTTGCTGGAATCCTCCAGCATCTTCAAACACTGCAAAAAACCGGACTGTTCAAATCGAAAACAGCCAAACTTTTCCCGAGTTTCACTCAGGAGCTCCAGGCTGAATTTAACCAGGAATTTCTTGAACACCTGCACCAGCTTGAGCTTGACGATTGGGGCCGGTACGGAAAAGTAAGGCAACGCTATGAAAAGGAAACCCGCGATCCTGACGACGTTTTCATTCAAGCCGAGGAACGCAAAAAGCAGCTGGCAAAACAGCGCAAGAAACGCTGACACAAACGACCTTGCAACGTAGTGAAGCCATTTTAGCCATTGCCGGGGATTTTCACAGATAGCCGCAAAAAAGCAATAGCCGCGAATCTCGCGAAATAAACACGAATCAGGAAAACTAAAATATGATTCGCGTTCATTCGCGGCAAATTCTTCTTATATGCTGGATCAGCGCAAATGTGGATCAGCGCAAATCTGCGGCTTGGCTAATCGCTAATTGCTGACCGCTTCCTTCGTGCAGTGCTTCTCAAAAGCCTGCTTCAGTCGCGTGGCAATCGTATTGGGATCGCTCACTTCAATGTCATGGCGCTGCATCATGTAGACAAGCTTGCCATCGCGCATCAACGCGATCGACGGTGAGGTCGGCGGGAAACCGGTAAAATGCTGCCGCGCGGCCTCGGTTGCTTCCCTGTCCTGTCCGGCAAAGACCGTGATCATACGGTCCGGACGGACGCCGCTCTGTATAGCTGCGCGCACGCCAGGACGCATTCTTCCTGCCGCGCATCCACAGATGGAATTTACCACTACCATCAGCGTGCCCTTCTGTTTAATCGCATTTTCCACGTCGGCCGCGGTGCGTGCCTCTTCAATCCCTCCGGCCGTCAGCTCCTGGCGCATGGGCGCCACCATTCCCTCTGGATACATCGTTTTCCTCCCGATTGGTCCAGCTCTATTCTACCAATTAAAAACTCATTTCCATAGTTGCATCTCTCCTGTACTCTGTTACCAATCTTTTGAGAACCCAGGAAAACATCCCCCTTGCACCGTTGACCACTTTTAACGTCGGTGGCCCGGCGCGTTACTTTGTAGACGCCCATTCGGAACATGAAGTTTCTGAAGCGGTGGCCTTTGCCTTGGCACGCAAACTCCCGCTTTTTGTCCTGGGAGGCGGCAGCAATCTTGTCATTTCCGATAGCGGCTGGCCTGGCCTGGTCTTGAAAGTATCTCTGGCGGGTGTTGAGTTTGAAGGCGACCTCAAGAAGATGCTCTTCCACGCTTCAGCCGGTGAAAGCTGGGACTCGCTTGTGGCCCTTGCCGTGAGCAAGAATTGCGGCGGCATTGAATGCCTGAGTGGAATTCCGGGCACGGTTGGCGGCACGCCGGTCCAGAATGTGGGCGCTTACGGACAGGAAGTCTCAGAAGCCATTACCCGCGTGCGGGCGCTGGAGATCGCTACCGGCGCACTGCTGGACCTCAGCAATGCCGATTGCGGCTTTTCCTATCGCTCCAGCATTTTCAACGGCACGCGCCGGGGCGAATTCATTGTGCTGGAAGTTTCCTATCGCCTTTGCCGCAATGCGGAACCAAAAATTGAATACGCGGACGTAAAAAGCTTCTTCGCCGCAGCCAATGTTGAAAAGCCCACACTGGGACAAGTGCGCGAGGCAGTGCGTTCCATTCGCCAGAGCAAGGCAATGCTGCTGGTTGAAGGTGACGAAGATTGCCGTAGCGCGGGATCGTTCTTCAAGAACCCCATTGTCAGCGCGACTGAGGCTATGCGCATCGAGGCTGTCGCCCAGAAGTTCGCCCCAGCCGCACTCCTGCCCCGTTACCCTTCAGCCGACGGAAAAGTGAAGATCGCAGCCGCGTGGCTGGTGGAGCAATCAGGATTTCACAAAGGCTACACGCTTGGGCCTGTCGGAATTTCGCGCAAACATACGCTGGCCATCGTGAACCGCGGCGGCGCAACGGCAAAAGACATTCTTGCACTCAAAGACCAAATCGAGAAAAAAGTATTCGATATCTGGGGAGTGAGTTTGCAGCCGGAGCCCGTGTTTGTGGGGTTCTGACCGGCAGTGGCCGGCAGTAACCGTCTGCACTACGGGGGTTGGCAAGGTCGAGCAGGACCTCAGGTCTCTGTTTACCGAAGAGACAAATGACTGGAAATACGCTCGAAAGATGTACATTTTTGCGCTTGACGCTCTTCGCCAACTCGAAATCGACCGTTCATTCAATTGTGCGGTGAAATCTGAAATCGTTATGGCCACGATCAAGGTTATCTGGCGATGCCGCGCCGAGTGACGAGATACACGGCAAAGCTGCCCAGCCAGTGTCCGCCTTCGTAGTGCTCGCCCGTGACGGCAGTCAGCCCGGCGCTGCGGTGTGCCGCGGCGCAGGCCGCGAGCGATTTCAGGCGCGGATCGTACGCCGGAAGTCCTGAGGCTATTCCCTCGAGCATCCACGCCCGGCTCAGGTTCAGGCCATCAATGTGGGCCAGCTTGGGGTCGGATGGGTCGGTGGATTTCTGGGTCTGCAGCCAGTTGGCGGATCCGTCGCGAGGAATTTGCGGAAGAAATGTGTGCAGCCAGGAGGCAAACTCCGGCGGAGAAAGCACGCGGCGCATGAGGTCGGCTTCAGCCAGGCAGGGAGAAAGAAAGTCTTCGCCGGAAGGCTCGTAAGTAAGAGGGCAATTTTTGTCGGCGATATAAAATTGACGCGCCTTGGCGAGAAGCAGCTTTGTGAAATCGGCATCGTCGACGCGGCGCGCGTAATCGATCATCAGGCCCATGGCGAATGCAGTCTGGTTGTGCTCTCCGATCCGCACCGGGTAAGACAGCTTGGGCAGCCAGACCTTGAGGCGATCCACGGCTCTTTGCTCCAGTGGAAGCAGGTTGACATAGAACGCATGGACAGTCAGGTTCTTGGGATCATCGGTTGCCCAATCGCGCAGTTCCACGGCAAGCTGCAGCAGCCAGGCGAGGCCGTACGGCCGCTCAAAGCTGGCGCGGCCCTCGGCTTGGAGGTATGAGGCTTCCGTGTGCAGGTTCTCTGCCGTCAGGCTCTGCTGCAACGCTGCGCGCGCCTGGAGCGCGAAAGGCGCGTGAGGAAAGGTGCGGGCCAGGCGCACGAGAAGCCAATGTCCGTGGACCGAGGAGTGCCAGTCATAACAACCGTAGAAAGAAGGCGTGAGCTTGCGGGGCGGGCCGACATCGGCATCACTGTTCATCGAATGCGCGATCTTATTGGGATACTCCTTGTGCACGCAGTCGAGTGCGAGGCGCGCGAAGCGGGAAGCGGCTTCGATATCAAAACCGCTCTGCGAAGATGGACGTCCCTGCTCTACCCCAATCCGCCCAAAATCGGCGCGGCTTGGGGGTCCCTGCTGGCCAGACAAGCTTGTGGCCGCGACCAATAAGAGAAACGAAAGTAGAAGTCTCGGATTTTCCATGTACGGGGCTAGCTTAGCAGCTTCAAGGGCATTCTCTCATCGCCATGGACCTGAACATGGAAAGTCCAATATCTCAGCAACTTGCACTCTGTGCGTGCCTCAAAAATCCAAGCGGTCCCCAATTTCGTACTCAAATGTATCTTTCCTGCGTTTGATTCATCTGAAAAGTAGGCCGGAAATCGGCCCCGCGCAGGACTTAAAATAGTAGTAAGGGTGCACAGAATAATATGACGATCAAGAAACCCAGTGACATACCGTCCTCAGAGATCACTCCAAAATCGACCTATCTGACCCGGCGCAAGTTTATCGCGGGAGCGGCTGCGGCTGGCGCGGCACTGGCAGGCGGCTTTTACCTGCGTGACCACCTGGATACCGCAACCACCGTTCACGCTGAGGGCCAGAAACTCAGCGGCATTGTAAAAAGCAAGCTCAGCACCTCAGAGACGCCAACATCGTTCAAAGACATTACGAATTACAACAACTACTACGAATTCAGCACGGACAAATACGAGCCGAACGGGCTGTCAAAGAATTTCCGTACGCGTCCGTGGACAGTCGCGATCGATGGCATGGTTAAGAAGCCCAAGAAGCTGGATATTGACGCCATCATGAAGCTGGCG
The DNA here is from genome assembly GCA_027307045.1 of Acidobacteriaceae bacterium. GTDB lineage: Bacteria > Acidobacteriota > Terriglobia > Terriglobales > Acidobacteriaceae > Angelobacter. The sequence goes on along the minus strand of DAHUXR010000049.1, from coordinate 20,946 downwards.
CCTCTGGAAGAGCGTATCTATCGCCATCGCTGCGTAGAGGGCTGGTCCATGGTCATCCCCTGGGTCGGCTTCCCCTTGAGCGCCCTGATCAAAGCCGCCGATCCGCTGCCGAGCGCGAAGTTTGTCGCCTTCCAGACCGTTCTAGCGCCAGACCAGATGCCCAACCAGAAGCGCAGCGGCGTGCTGGACTGGCCTTATGTTGAAGGCCTGCGCATGGATGAAGCCATGCATCCGCTTGCGATTATGGCTGTCGGTCTCTATGACGAAGTTCTTCCCAACGTCGATGGAGCGCCCTTGCGTTTAGTAGTCCCGTGGAAATACGGTTTCAAGGGCATTAAGGCGATCGTGAAGATCAGCTTTACGGACTCCATGCCGCCCACCACATGGAACAAAATGGCGCCCGATGAATATGGCTTTTATTCCAACGTGAATCCGCAGAAAGACCATCCCCGCTGGAGCCAGGCAAGCGAGCGCCGCATAGGCGAGTTCCGCAAGCGGCCCACTCTCATGTTCAATGGCTACGCTGACCAGGTGGCAAGTCTTTACTCCGGCATGGACCTGCAAAAAAATTACTGATGAAACCGCTGCCGGAAAAATTCATTCGGGCATTGAAAGCGCCGGTATTTCTCCTGTGCCTGGGGCCGGCCTTTGTGCTTACATGGAAGGGCTTTCATGACGGCCTGGGCGCGAATCCCATTGACGTAATCACGCGCACCACCGGCCGATGGACTCTCACGTTCCTGCTGATCACGATCAGCATTACACCGGTTCGAAAATTAAGCGGCCTGACCTGGCTGATCCGCTTCCGGCGCATGCTGGGCCTGTTCGCGTTCTTTTATGGGTCATTGCATTTAATGACCTATGTCTGGCTCGACAAGTTTTTTGACGTGCATGCAATGCTACACGACATTGCCAAGCGCCGCTTTATCACCGCAGGCATGACGGCGTGGTTCCTGATGCTGCCGCTAGCCATTACCTCCACCAAGGGTTGGATCCGGCGCATGGGTGGCAAGCGCTGGCAAAAGCTGCATCGCCTTATCTACTTCAGCGCGGCTGCGGGAGTGGTCCACTTCATCTGGCTGGTAAAGGCCGACCTTCGCCGACCTTTGACGTATGGCGCGGTACTCGCGACACTGCTGTCTTATAGGCTGATAACCTGGCTTGTATCACGAATACGTGCGCGCCGCGCAATGGCGACCCAGCAGACGGCCCGCGCCTAGGGATTTCTAAAATCAACTGCGTGCAAGGGTCCCAGAAACGCCAAAAGGCGCATCCTGAGGGATCTCAAGATGCGCCTCTGTATTTTGAATCAGGTATCGATCAGCGGAAGTTCAGCCGGATCGTGGTTGATTGTTCAATGGGCTGGCCGTTGAGCTTGGCTGGCTTGAACAAGTACCCCATCACCGCCTGAATTGCGGCATCCTTAAAAATGGGCTGTCCGCTCATATATTTCGGATTGTGTGGCTTGCCATCTTTTCCTACCGTAACCATCACAACCGCAGGGCCAGTTATGCCGCGGGATTTGGCGAGCGGCGGATAAAGGAGTGGGCCAGTCTTGAGCACCTGCAACGGCTCAAGCTGCGATTGCTCAATCGCCGCCGCTGAAGGTGTCGACGATGCTACAGGGCGCGCCAGGCTGGATAAAGGCGCTGACGAGTTCGCGGTTTCCGCGGTAAGAGAAGGCGCAACATCCGGGGCTGCTACCGCTGTGTTCTGTTTCGCGATCCTGGATGCTCCCGTGCTGCCAAAAGTAGCGACCGACGCCGGCTTCTCCGCGACAACAGCTTTTTCTGCCGCCGAATTTTTCTCCGCAATCGTCTTCGCCGATGGCTTTTCCGCTACAGACTTTGTGGCCGGAGGCATCGCAATTGTGCTCGAAGCGGCTGGGGCCGTCGCGCCAGAAGAGGATGAAACGGGCTGCACATTACCGGATGGCGGCAAACTGTTCGCGGGCGGCACATTGGCTGCTTCTTGTGTCTGCTGCGGAGCCGCCGTCTTGGGCTTCTGCATTTTCAGGAAGGTAAACGTTGAAGCAGCGGCAATCACCAGCACCGCTACCACGCCAAACATCATGAATCGGCTTCCAGACTTCTTTTCCTCTGCCGCCACTGAATCGAAGGTGCCAAAATTCGCTCGCGGTGCGGCATCAAAGCGCTTCTCTTCTTTTTTGGGCGGCGTCGCCAGGGGAACTACTTCCAGAGGCACACTCTTGACCGGCTCTACTTTGGCCGGGGCCGTAGCGGCGGCGCGCGGGCCTGAAGACGAAGGTTTGATCACCACAGCCGGAGGAGCTGCCTGTACGGGCGGCTGCGTTTGCGCGGGCGTAGGGACTGCCACGGGCTTGGCCGTAATAGCCGGCGCTGGCGGCCGCGGAGCTTCCATCTGCGGATTCTCCTCGCGGGCGCGACGCTCTTTTTGCAGCAGCGCGGAAATCTGGTCCGCCATGGTTTTAAGCACGGCTACATGCGTAATGGTAAAAGCGTGCGGCGTAGGCGCAAATGCCGCCAATACGCCAACTACCCGGCTCTCTTCCCGGATCGGAGTCACCACCATTGAGCGTATTCCCAGTGCGCGAATGGCGGCGGTATCGACGCGCGTATCCGTCTCACAATCGTCGCAACGCAGCTCTTTGCCGGTTTGAATGCAGAGTCCGGTAAAGGTTCCGTTGACGCGCAACGCCGCACCGACTTCCGGCGCGCTGGCTCCACTGCGGGCGCGGCATACGATCTCATCGGCGTTGCCTTCGCTTAGTGCGATGGCCACTCCGGAAGCATTGGTAAAGGCTTGGGCGCGCTGCGCCACTACCGCCAGATCGTCTGGCGAGGCGCCACGCGCTCTCTTGCTCGCGGTGTTGTTAGCAGTATCTGAAGCTTGGGTTGCCATGTGTACGCCCGTCCCTCAAACTCTAGTTTTAATCTTGTTGACTTAAACTCGTGACTTAAACTCGCTGTGTTGCCCCGGAAAATATTTCTGTCGATGCTTTCAACGGCGGCTGTGTCAAACCCGCTCCATGCGCTGCCGCTGCACATTCACAAATCCGCCTCGCCTGACGCCTATGGCCCCATTACCGAACTGCCTGTATCTGGGACCCAAAAACCAATCGGGCCGCGAGCGTAAGACGTGAGCGCTTTTGCCGGTTACGCGTTTGTGGGGGACCACGCTTTGGGAGCGAGGAAATGACGCGTATATGGCGACGAGCAGCCTGTCTTCTTTACGGCCAAACTCGTTTTGTTTTGTCTCCACCGTTGCTGGATGTCTGCACTGCCACTGGCCGTGCCGCTTCCGGAACGCCTTGTGTGGTGCCGCCTTCCAGGATGCGCGCTGCTACTCGCAGGGCTTCAATCTCCGCATTCAAGCCTGAGATCTGCGCCTGGAAAATGGCGATTTGGTTTTCTTTCTCTTTTATCGCGTCATATATATTGTTCATGGTTTACCGGCCTCAGGCGCGAATATAGCAACAACTGTTCGAATGTCAACCGGTACCCAGGTACACACGTTCAGTTATATACCTTAAGAATCAACACATTAGTACATGTCCACAGGTCACACGGTTTCTGTCTGTATTCCTGGATATACCCCCAAAACCCGGCAAAACCCCGTAAAAACCAGAGTCACATGGCTGAACCTCTCTGCCTAGTCCCAGTGTTTCCCATTATGGAACTGACCGTTACCTTCGTAACCTCACATGCACTGCTAATACCTGCCGGGACGAACTATTGGCCGAGCCAGACTCTCCATTGGAACAATGCCGTTGATGCCGTTTTCGTTCTTCGGTATTGTCTGAGTGGCCACAAAAACCGTTGTGTGCGCGGTGACATTCAGTAATACGGATTTCTATTCAGTTATCAAGATCTCTAATTTCGTGATGAAAAAACAATCCGCTGCCGATTTCACCGAAAGCCATTAATTCTCGGTAGACGTATTCATAAAAGGGGTTGGAATTCTCCGCGTCTCTCGGTTCTTGCATTCAGCGACACTGGAGTGCGCTGTTGCTCTGACCATGGAGAGGGAGACGAAGTTTGATTCAAGGAGATCCTCGATGAAGCGTCTGCAACAGTTCTGTACGATTGCCTTCTTATGTTGCTGTTTGCCATTCGTGGCAAACGGACAGAGCGCATCCAGCGCACAAATTTCGGGTACCGTGGTCGACCCGCAGGGAGCGGTCGTTCCGGGCGCCAAGGTAACCGCAACCAACCAGGCAACGGGCACAGGGCGATCAGTCACCACGACTTCTACCGGCAACTACGTGATTCCCAACCTTCAACCAGGCACGTACGATGTGGCCGTCGATGCAAAAGGATTTGCTCCGGGCGCGACAAAAAACATCGTTCTGAATTTGGGCGACCAGAGAGACCTCGGCTTTAAACTAGCGGTTGCAGGATCCACGGAAAGCGTAGAAGTAACGACTACCGCGCCGCTTATTGAATCAACGAAAACAGATGTCTCCACCAACATCACGAACCTCGACATGGAGAGACTGCCGACGCTGGCTCCGTCAAGCGGCGCCGTAAACGACTATGCGCAACTCGCCCTCACGGCCCCCGGGGTAAAGGCGGATACCAGCGGCTTGACCACTGATATTATCGCTCCCGGCTCCATCAACAATCGCGGCAATCTATATAACGTAGATGGCGCCAACATCACTGATCAGTTGGTTTCCGGACGCGACGGTACAGGCGCATCCATTGACGAAGTTCAGGAATTTCAGGTCCTAACCAATAATTACAATGCTGAATACGGTCAAGCTTCGGGGCTGATCTTGAATGTGGTCACAAAGTCTGGCACCAATGGCATTCACGGGGATGGGCATATGTATTTCCGTGGAAGAAACCTTGCCGCCTCAGATCCTTTTTACAACATCGGCATTCTTGGCGATCCGCGATGCCCTGATCCCACTTCCATTGACGGTTGTCCGCGCGCCCCTTTCCACCGCAAGGAAGGCGGTTTCACTTTGGGCGGCCCTTTCAAAAAAGACAAGCTGTTCTGGTTTACCAGCTATGAACTGAGCCGTCAGGGAGTTCCTCTTACTTTAACTCCTCCTCCAGAGCTTGGCGGCAACGTTACCGTTCAGTCACCCGTCAACAACCTGCTCTATTCGGCGAAAATTGATTACCACATCTCAGACAAGCACCTATTGACCGCGCGCTACGCTGTCGATCGTCTGCGTCAAGCAAACGTTATTCTCCAGACGGGCACTAACATTACTCCGGAAGGACTCACCAGTAGCACCCTCAATAACGCCAGCTTGAACGTGGGTCTTATTTCTTCACTAACGCCACAACTAACGAACGAAGCAAGGTTTGTATTAACACGCTTTATCACCACTACCGCTGACGCTACGACCGCCCCCGGAATCATACATACGGACTTGGGCGACGCCACCACGGGCGCTGACTTCTGCTGTCCCCAGGGCGGTTTGCAAAAGCGATTCCAGTATATTGACAACCTCACCTGGACACATGGCAACCACACGTGGAAAACGGGGTTCAACATCAGCTACTACCCCTGGAACTCGCTCTTCCCACAATTTCACTTTGGACAATACACGGCTAGCGGGACCGGAACACCGACGGATCCCTTCATTCCCACTAGTTTGACAATTGCGTTTGGCCCTGGCGAAGTAACGTCCAAGGACAATATTTACGGCTTCTATTTGCAGGACACTTGGAAGATCACCCGTAAGCTAACAATGAACGCCGGAGTTCGTTATGACTTTGAGGCCGGAGCATTCAAGGGCGGAAAGATCCCGGGTCCTAACGGAACTTGCTTGCAAGGCAACGGTTTGATTTCCGCCTGTTCGTCAGACGGGAATAACTGGCAGCCGCGGTTGGGTTTCACTTATGCCCCCTGGGACAAGACACTGTTCCGTTTGTCCTTTGCCGAGACAACAATGCTCGCATTCAACAACGTAGTGCTTGATTCACTTAACTTCGATGGCACAACGCTGAATACCGTTACCATTGACGGCTCCACGCCAGCAGGGGTAGCAGCACTGGCTGCATTCCCCAATCTTCCGAGCCCCGCACTGCTGGCTCCTTTTGCTCCGAATCCAGCAGGACCTTTTGGTCGCGTACGACCCATCTCACCAAACCTAAAGAACCCGGAAATGCGTTCGGTGAATTTCGGTATTGAGCACCAGTTCACCAACACGCTCAAGGCAGGAGTCCAGTACATCGGTCAGTTCGGCTTTGGCCTGTTTGGAGAGCGTGATACCAATGCACCACCATTACTCCCTGACCCGAATCACGCAGGTTTTTTCATGTTCGAACAGCGTCCAATCCCCACGCTTTTCGCGGCGGTCAGGACAAACGAAAACTCGCGCACATCGCATTACAACGGCATGCTTGTAAACGCGGAAAAGAACTTCTCCAGGCATGTACAGTTCAATGCCAGCTATACATGGTCACACGCTCTTACCTCGGGCGAAGACTTCTTTGGTCTTTCGGAACCGGCTGATTTCGTGAACACCAGACCGGAATTGGGTCCTGCGTTCAACGACATCCGCCATGCCGTCAATATGGGTGTGGTTCTGGATTCAGGCAGGATGACTTCCAACCACTTCGCCGGTGCTTTTGCCAATAACCTGGGATTGAGCTGGGTCGGCCAGTTGCAATCCGGACGGCCCTATCCGATTTCGACAGGTTCTGCTCCATTCGGCGGCAGCGCCAGATTTTTTGGCGCCGGCAGCGAAACGCAGCAGCGGCCTAACGTAGCGGCAGACGGAACCATCAATACGTCTGGTATCGCTTCCTTCGACCTCAGTAACGCACTGTTTGGTCCAGACGCGGTAGCTGCGTGTATCACGGCAGGGCTCCCCGCCGCGCAATGTCAGTCGATTCAAAACGCATTTGCTCCCCCCGTCGGTGTAACTTTCACCGGCGCGGTCGATGCCGTATCGGGCAAGCCCGTTACTTTCTCAAAAGTCAGCGGCAACCTGGGCAGAGATGCAGGCCGCGGATCACCGTTCTACAAGTTCGACGCCTCTCTGCACAAGTCGATCAGCATGCCCAAATATGAAAACATCAAGCTGGAACTTCGGTTTGATGCCTTCAACGTCTTCAATCACACCAATGCAACTTTGTTCAACACGAATGATGTACTCAACGTCATGGCTCCCTCCGTCACCAATGCCGGCAGCACCGATCCGTTAAAGCCACCGACGGTAAACCCTGATTTTTTCACCTGCACTGGCTGCATGCGGCCCAATGGCACTTACGTTGGAACCAACGGAAAGACCTTGACCCTGGCTGACCTGCAAAAAGGTGGCAGGATCCTTTCGTCGCCGTTTAATGGTCTGGGCGATCCTGGGGCCGATGACGGACCAAGAAGACTCCAACTCTCATTCCACGTGCGCTTCTAACCGCACACGTGCATAACCAAAAAGGCGGGCCTTCAGGTCCGCCTTTTTACTTTGCTGAATGCCACTTCATCATCAGGCGGCGGTCGATCGCGTCACAGTAAGCCTTTTGATCTCAGCTTGCCACACCGCAAGCAGTACGCTGCCAATCAGCACCAGCGCCAGGCAAAGTCCCAGCCACATGCCCACCGCCCCCATCTTCAGCTGAAAACACAGGAATGCGCCCAGGGGAAGGCCTATCACCCAGTAGCCGACAAAATTGGCGAGCATGGGAATCCGCGTATTACCGGCGCCTCTGAGCGCTCCCGTGGCGACAACCTGCAAGCCGTCGAACAACTGGAACACGGCTGCTACCAGCAGCAATGTGGCCCCGGCATTGACCACAGCGGCTTCAGGCGTGTACGCGCGCGCAATCGGCCTGGCAAACAAAAACAGCACCAGCCCTGAGCACGACATGAAAAGCGCCCCGAAGAAGATTGCCATCCATCCGGCGCGGGCAGCAGCGTGCGGATCGTGCGCGCCCATGGCGTGGCCCACCCTCACGGCTGCGGCCGAGCATATGCCCAGCGGGACCATATAAGTGAAGCTGGCGACATTCAGGGCAATCTGGTGTCCGGCAAGCTGCACCGCGCCCAGTTTGCCGATCAGGAAAGTGGCCATGGCAAACGCTCCGACTTCAAGCAACAGCTGCGCCGCCGCGGGAAGTCCCAGCCGCAGCAGCAAGCGTATCCGATTGAGTTCAAAACGCCGCGAAGCGCTCCACAATCCGCTGGACCGTTTACGGTCGTAATACACCGCTGCAATCGCCAGCACTAAGACCATATACGCCCGAGAGATGCATGTGGACCATCCGCTGCCGGCAACTCCAAACGCCCGCGCACCCAGATGGCCGTAAACCAGCACCCAATTCCCTGCCAGGTTCACCAGGTTCGCCGATACCAGCGCAAACACCACAGGCTTCACAATGTGCATGGCCTGCAAGTAGCGTCGCAAAGCGAAATAGAGCGCAAGGGGCAGCGTGCTCCAGACCAGCGCTTTAAGAAATGGGACCGTGGTATTGACCAGCGCGGGCGCAAGTCCTAAATGGCCAAACAGTGGCAGAACTATCAATACGGAGGCCATCAAAATGGGCGACAGAATGCACGCCAGATAAAGCGAGTTCCACATGGTGCGGTGGCAATCTTCAAGACGGCCCGCGCCATAGGCCTGCGCCACCAGTGTGTCCATCCCCAGCATGATGCCGCTGCCGAACACGCCAATGGTGTAAAACAGCGTGCTTCCCAGGCTGACCGCGCCAATGGCGGTAGCGCTGTTTGGCAGCCGGCCCACCATCACGGTGTCAGTAAACGCCATGGCCAGCCATCCCAGTTCAGTGAGGGCAAGCGGCGCAGCCAGCCGCAGCATGGGAAGAAATTCCTGGCCTATCTCGCGCGTTTCCACTGGATGATTTAAACACACCTTTTCCATCGGAGACGGAAGGCCATATTTTGCCGATGGGTAAGCAGGCGGGAGAATCCAGGGGGCTGCCTGATTTTAGATCAGTTGACGATGAACGGCTCTACGTCAGGATAATCTTCAAGGATGGCGTGGTAACCGGAAGTGATTCGTGTGGGATTTTTGACCGCCCGGCGCAGTTCAAAACGGACATCGTGGTTGCACTTCCTGCAAATGGGGAACCGCTGGTCCTGGAGCAGAGTGGCCTCATGCATTAAACGGTGCGAATCGTGAGTAACCCGGTAAATTCCGCTTTCCGGCACCAGATCTCCCGGTCGATATTTCTTTCGCACAGTAGGTCCTTAGGTGGGATTCGATCCACCGCTTTCGGAATCGTTGTAGATATTAAAAGATTTCCAATAATTGTGACAAGGCCCCTGTACCAATGACATGTCCGCATCCAGAGTCACTGCCATTTTATTTATGCGAAATTCAGCGGCCCGGGCTGTTCAAAATCAAACGCTGGGGTATAATCCGAAAAAATCAGCAAACCTGATCCCAATATTCATGGCCAAAATTCTGTCTGTTTCTTCCAGTGAAGTCCTCAATACAACCCGCCAATTGCTGTTGGAACATAAAGGATTCATTGTTTGCCCAGCGCTGACTTTAGCGCAGGTTGAAGCCCTGGGTAAAACCAGTGAAAAAGTGGACTTGGCCCTTATTTGCCACGGGTTCCGCGGTGTGGAAAAGCGAAAGATCGCCCACGCCGTGAACCACTACTATCCCGGCCTGCCGATTCTGGAAATGTGCTTCCATTCTCCCGAGATTCCCGGCGCGGACTTTATTTTAAGCGACGCTCCTCACGAATTGATTGCCGCTATTGGTCTTGTGCTTGAAGGACGGCGGGTCCGAGGATACACGGAATAGCCCTCGCGGTTATCCGCTCGCGCATACTTTTGCGATTGACATATCCAAGGCCGGTTCGCTAGCATAATCGCTCATGGTTTCCTTCGCACACCGCCATCATCACCACCATTACACGGCGAACGTGTCGGCGGAGGCCTGTAAGAGTTAGATACAGAGCACTTATAAAGAGCAGGCCCGCCGGCATGATAAATCGGCGGGCTTTTTGTTTTGCCCCGTGTTAAAGCGGGAAATGTGAGGACATATGCAGATTGATTTTGACAAAATGGATGGCCTGGCCCCCGCCATTGTGCAGGAAGACTCCACCGGCGAGGTGCTGATGGTGGGATTCATGAACCCTGAAGCGTATTCGAGGACGGTGGAAACCGGCTATGTGACGTTTTATTCCCGCACCCGGCAAAAGCTGTGGATGAAAGGCGAGACCTCCGGCAACCGGTTGCGCGTGATCTCCGCGCTTACCGACTGCGATCGCGACACGGTGTTGTTCCGCGTCCAGGTGGAAGGCGATGGCCTGGTCTGCCACACCGGCACAAAATCATGCTTTACTGAGCCGATTGCAATCAAAACCGTGGAGGCCCCGCGATGAAGCTTCGCGTCGGATTGCCCAAGGGAAGCCTGCAGGAATCGACCATCGCCTTGTTCAAGCGCGCCGGCTTAAACGTTTACACCAGCAGCCGGTCGTACTTCGCCGCCACGGACGACCCTGAGATTGAGTGCATGCTGATCCGCGCGCAGGAAATGGCGCGCTATGTTGACCACGGCGCGCTGGATTGCGGCCTTACCGGCAAAGACTGGGTGGTGGAAAGCGGACTGGAGTTACAGACCGCCGCGGAGCTGACCTACGCCAAGCAGGGACTAGGTAAGGTCCGATGGGTGCTTGCCGTGCCGGAAGATTCAGCTTTCAAGAAAGCTGAAGACCTGGCGGGAAAGATTATCGCCACCGAACTGGTAAACGTGACGCGCAACTTCTTTGCCGGACGCAATGTCCCGGTTAAGGTTGAATTTTCCTGGGGTGCGACGGAAGTAAAACCACCCACGTTGGCTGATGCCATCGTTGAAATCACAGAAACCGGCAGCTCCCTCCGTGCCAACCGCTTGCGCATCATCGAAACCATTATGGAGTCCAGCACGCAGCTCATCGCCAATAAAAAGGCATGGGCCACGGACGAGAAGCGCCACAAGATTCAAAACCTTGCTCTCATGCTCTCCGGCGCAATCTACGCCCAGGGCCGCGTGGGGCTGATGCTTAACGTGCGCAAGCAGGACTTGCCTGGCGTCCTTTCCGTGCTGCCTGCGTTGCAGAAGCCAACTATTTCCACTCTGAGCGACGGCGAGTGGGTGGCGGTGAATACAATCATTGAGGAATCCACGGCGTGGAAAATCATGCCTCAACTAAAAGCCGCCAAAGCCGAAGGTATTGTTGAGTATCCGCTGAACAAGGTGGTGCTCTAATGCGTACGCTGCGGGGCCGCAAAGCCGAGGCCTTTGTTCGGACGCTGGAAAATCGCAGCGCCGCCGATCTGGCTCGCGTGGAAAGCAAAGTGTCTCGAATCGTGGCCGACGTGCGCAAAAACGGAGACAAGGCTTTGCGCCGCTACGCCGAGAAATTAGATGGTCTGAAAGCCAAACAGCCGTTCCGCGTAAGCGGCGCCGAGCTTGAGCAAGCTTGGAGTGCGGTGTCAAATGACTTTAAGGAGGCGTTGAAGATAGCCGCCGCCAACATCAGGCAATATTGCGAATGGCAAAAGCCGCAGCAGTGGCGCAATAGCGTTACTCCCGGCATCAATGTCGGCCAGGTTGTGCGGCCATTGCAGTCCGCCGGCTGCTACGTTCCCGGTGGCCGCTATCCCCTGCCTTCCACCATGCTCATGACCGTAATTCCCGCACAGGTGGCAGGCGTTCAGGAAATTCGCGTGGTCTCGCCTCGACCTGCACCGGCGACTCTGGCCACCGCGCATTTTCTTGGCGTGCGCGAGTTTTACAGAATCGGCGGAGCCCAGGCAGTTGCCACGCTGGCCTATGGAACAGCAAGTGTCCCCAAAGTCGACAAGATCGTAGGCCCCGGCAATCTGTTTGTGACCGCCGCAAAAAAGCTTGTTGCTTTTGATTGCGGCATAGATTTTCTCGCCGGGCCAACAGAGGTTGTGATTCTGAGCGAGCGCGGCGACCCGCGATTCATCGCCGCTGACCTGGTCGCCCAGGCAGAGCACGATCCAGATACACTGGCAGTCTTCATCACGTCATCAAGCCCTCTGGCGGAAAAGGTGGCTGCCGAAGCAAAGCTAGCTGCGGCAAATAATGAGATCGCCAAAGCCTCGCTCAAGGAAAACGGGGCAATTCTGGTGACGGAATCGCACGAACAGGCCCTGGAATTTGCTAACCGCATTGCCGCCGAGCACATTACCGTGAATGAAGAAGACCTTGGGCACGTCAGCAATGCGGGATCCATTTTCATCGGCGACTATTCTCCGCAGGCGGCGGGAGACTACGCTTCCGGCCCCAATCATGTGCTTCCCACCGGCGGTGTGGCGCGTTTTCGTGGTGGACTTGGAGTGCAGGATTTTGTTAAGACCATCTCTGTCCAGCAGCTTACACGCGATGGGCTGGACCGCATCGCTTCCGCGGTAATCACGCTGGCGGAAGCGGAAGGCCTGAAGGCCCACGCAGAATCTATTCGAGTGAGGTCAGCCAATGCTTAAGGCGCGCCAGTGCGTCCGCGAGATGCGCGAATACCATTCTCCTCTTAGCAGTCCCACAACTGAACTTCGCCTGGACATGAATGAGAGCACCACGGGCTGCTCACCGCGCGTGCTGGCGAAATTGAACAGCATGAACGAGCGCACGCTGGCGCAGTATCCTCGACGCGAGGCCGGAGAAAAGCTGGTGGCGGATTTTCTGGACGTCGCGCCGCAGCAGCTTCTGCTCACCAACGGCGCGGATGAGGCGATTGATCTTCTTTGCCGCGCCTATCTCGAGCCGCAGGACGAAATCGTCATCGTGGTTCCGACGTTCGCCATGTATGACGTGTTTTCCCAGATGGAACATGCGAAGGCCGTCCGTGTACCCACAGGGCCAGATTTCAGCTTCCCTCTGGAGCGGGTGCTGAAGGCCCTGACGGCCAAGACACGCATCGTCGTGATCTGCAATCCTAATAATCCCACCGGCATAGACGTGCCGCGCTCAGCGATCATGCAAATCATCCAGGCCGCGCCTGACGCCGCCATCCTCCTGGACGAAGCGTATTTTGATTTCTACGGCCAGACCATGATCGACCAGATCGGCAAGCTGCCCAACCTGTTTGTTGCCCGAACATTTTCCAAAGCATACGGGCTGGCTGGCCTGCGGCTGGGAGTAATGGTTGGCGATGTGGAACAAATGTCGGTATTGCGGCGTATGGCTTCGCCCTTCAACGTGAATGCGTTTGCCATTGAGTGTTTAGCTGAAGCGCTGGCAGACCGCCAATTTGTCGCCGACTATGTTGCTCAGGTTATCGCCAGCCGGGAATGGCTGCGCAAGGAATTGGAAAAACTCGGTTTCAAATGCTGGCCCAGCCATGGCAATTTTATTCTCTGCCGTTTTGGCGACGAGAAAAAAAACATTCTTGACGCTTTGCGCGCGCGCGGCATTTCATTGCGCGACCGCCCAGACTGCGAGGGCTGTGTGCGTATCACCATTGGCAAGCAGCAGGAGATGGAACGGCTGATGGCCGAGCTGAAGCAGGTGCTCTCTCAACTTCCCGCGAATCAGGCAACGCGATGAGAAAAGCGTCGATCACGCGGGTGACTACGGAAACCCAGATCAAACTCGCGCTGACCATTGAGGGCGGCGGGCGGTATGAAGTTTCCACCGGCATTCGGTTTCTTGATCACATGCTGGAACTTTTTGCCCGCCACGGCGCGTTCGACCTGAAGCTGAAAGCCACTGGAGATCTCGACGTGGATCAGCACCATACAGTGGAGGATGTGGGTATCGCGCTGGGTGAGGCGTTTCAAAAAGCGCTGGGTGACAAGCGCGGCATCATGCGCGCCGGATATTTCCTGATGCCGATGGATGAGACGCTCGGCTTGGCTGCAATCGACTTCAGCGGTCGCGCCGCCGCAGTGGTAGATACTCGTGTAAAAACGAGGTTGGTGGGCGATCTGCAGTCAGAACTGGTGTACGATTTTTTTGAAGGCTTTGCCCGCGGAGCCCGCGCCAATGTCCATCTCAAAACCGTTTACGGCCGATCCAACCATCACAAGCTTGAGGCGCTCTTCAAGGCCTTTGCCCGCGCGTTGCGCGTGGCCTGTTCGCGCGACAAGCAATTAGCCAAAATGCTCCCCAGCACCAAGGGACTTCTATGATCGCGATTGTGGATTACGGCGCGGGGAACATCAGCTCGGTAAAAAAAGCGCTGGAGCATCTGAGCGTGGACGCGCAGGTGACTTCCGACCCTTCCGTCATCTCTGCTGCGCAGAAACTTGTTACGCCAGGAGTCGGCCATTTCACCCGTTGCCAATCGCTCAATGAACACCTTCGCGCTCCCGTTCTCGATGCCATCAAGAGCGGCAAACCGTTTCTGGGGATCTGCGTGGGCATGCAGTGGCTCTTTGCGGGCAGCACGGAAGCGCCAAAGACTCCGGGGGCCGGGCTCTTCCCTGGCGAGTGCTCGCGCTTCCCTGCGTCAGTAAAGTCTCCGCACGTCGGCTGGAACCAATTAGAGGTCCGACCGGGATCGCGCCTGCTTCAAGGAGTGAACAGCGGGGCGTTTGTCTATTACACCCACTCTTACCGCGCTCCCGTGATCGCCGAGACTACCGCCTGTACGAATTATGGCGGAATGTTTTCTGCCGCTGTGGAACGGGACAATATCTTTGGCGTGCAGTTCCATCCGGAAAAATCCGCCGAAGCAGGTTTGAAGATTCTGGAGAATTTCTGTGCCTTGTGATGAACGCCTGGCCAAGCGCATCATCGCCTGCCTTGACGTGGATGCTGGACGTGTCGTCAAAGGCATACAGTTCCAGCAGTTGCGCGACGCGGGCGATCCCGCGGAACTGGCGGTTGCTCACGCGTCCGCTGGGGCCGACGAGATTGTGCTGCTCGATATCACCGCTACTCACGAAGGCCGCAAGACACTGGCAGAGACCGTGCGCCGGACGGCCCGCGACCTTTTTGTGCCGTTCACTGTTGGCGGGGGCATTCGCACGCTGCAAGATGCCGCACAGGTATTTGATGCCGGTGCGGACAAAGTCAGCATCAACTCTGCGGCGCTCGCCAACCCCGGACTTATAGGCGAGATCGCCGGGCGCTTTGGCTCGCAGGCAGTGATTGTGGCCATTGATGCGCGGCGCGGAACGGGGCCGGCAGATACAGCTGAGGTCTTCGTCTCCGGCGGGCGAACAGCTACGGGCAAGAAGGCGCTACAGTGGGCGCGTGAAGCCGAGGATCGTGGCGCCGGCGAAATACTTCTCACGTCAATGGACCGCGACGGCACCGGTCTGGGCTTTGACTGCGAGCTTACATCGGCGGTCGCTTCATCGGTTTCGATTCCTGTGATCGCTTCGGGCGGCGCGGGCAACGCACAGCATTTCGTCGATGTCTTTTCCGCCGGCCACGCAGACGCGGCGCTGGCTGCTTCCATTTTTCATTTCGGCACGCATGCGGTTGCCGATCTGAAGCAGACGCTTCTTGGCGCAGGCATTCCCATGAGGTGGCCGTGCTGATTCCTTCCATTGACCTTATGGGCGGCAAGATTGTGCAGCTTGTCCAGGGCGAAAGGAAAGCCCTGGAATTTGACGACTTTGAATAGTGGATTGATCGCTTCTCCCCGTTTCCTCTCGTCCAATTGATTGATCTTGACGCTGCCATGGGCCACGGAAGCAATCGCGAGTTGATTGCAGCAATCTGCAAGCGGCTTCCCTGCCAGACCGGCGGTGGCATTCGCGACGTTGCACGTGCCAGCGAATTGCTGGCGCTGGGCGCGAAGCGCGTGATTTTTGGTTCGGCGCTCTTGAAAGATGGCGCTATCAATACGAGGCTTGCGGCCGCAGCGGCTGAAACCCTGGGCACGGACCATCTGACTTTTGCCATCGACTCGCGCCAGGGCAAAGTCGCTATCCAAGGTTGGAAGGAAAGCACCACTATCGATCCTAAAGACATGGTCCGCGCTCTCGATCCTAATTGCAGCGCCTTTCTCTATACCCACATTGATACCGAGGGGACCATGACCGGCTTTCCAATCGAAGTAGCGCGCGAATTAGCGGCCCTGACCAAAAGGAAAATGATTGTGGCTGGCGGCATCCGGTCACGCGCTGAAGTAGACCAACTCGATGCCATCGGAGTGGACGCGGTAGTCGGCATGGCGATTTACACCGGAGCAATGCAATAATTTATCTTTCTTCCTCAGGATATTATTGCCAGTCCAGTCATGAAATAAACCATGCAAGCGCCGCTTACTTCAGAATCCGGCAAAGGCCCTTACGAAGCGACATGGACCTGCATGAATTGCGGGCAGGACGCCCATGAGAATTTTTGCGCCCGTTGCGGAGAAAAGCGGCACGACGACCATGATTTTTCTTTAAAGCACGTGCTGGCCGAAGCGGCGGAGGCTTTCTTTCATGTTGATTCCAAGATCTTTCTTACGCTGAAAACGCTGGTGGCAAAGCCCGGCAAGCTGACCTCAGATTTCTTTCTTGGACGCAGAAAACCTTACATGTCGCCTTTGCAGACGTTCTTCGTCTGCAACCTGCTGTTCTTTATATTGCAGCCGTTGACTGGATTGGAAATCTTGGCGCCTCCGCTGAGGGTCTTTGAGGCCAATGACTTCATGGGAAAAACTGCCACACGGTTGGTTGATCGTCGCCTGACCAAGGAACACTTGTCCCGGACTAATCCGGAACAGTTTAAGGAATTCACGGAACGTTTTGAGCGCGTAGCGCACTTGCAAGCCAAGAGCTTGATTCTTGTCCTGGCGCCGATGCTGGCGGTCGTTCTGGCAACTCTCAATTTTGGCCGAAGGCGCTATTTTTCAGAGCACATCATCTTTTCACTACATGCTTACGCATGGTGGCTGCTTTGGTTGCTGGCAAATCTGTTGTTTCTGGCGTTAGTCGTCGTGCTCCCTCTCCTTGCCGGACGGCACATTAACCTCACATATTTTGACGATGCAGCTACGTCCCTGGAGTTCGGGGGCTTCGGCGTCTATCTATTCTTTGCAGGCAGGCGATTCTATCAAGACAAGATCATCCCCGCGGTGACTAAAGCTGTGGTGTTGACATTCTGCGCGTACCAGCTATTCATTGTCTACCGGCTGATGCTGTTCTTCACCGTGCTCTATTCGACCTAGACTTTCTTTCCACGATAAAGCCCAGCAATGGCGAAGGTGTAGGGCGTCCAGCTCACGTCCTGAAAGCCGACGGATTCCATGCGCTGGAGCATCTCCTGCGGCGCAGGAAACTTTTGGACTGAGGCAGGAAGATATTCATACGGGCCGCGCACGCCGGAAATCATCGTCCCGATCTTCGGCAGCACCTTGCGAAAGTAGAAGCCGTAAAGTTTGCCCAGCAGGCCGCCGGGCTCGCTGAAATCCAATATGCCGACTTCGCCTTGCGGCTTAAGGACGCGAAAGATCTCGCGCAGTCCCGCGTCGTAATTGGCCAAGTTGCGGAAGCCGAAAGAAGAAACCACCAGATCCATGCTGCTGTCGGCGAGCGGCAGATGGAGAGCATCGGCCTCTACGGGCTGGATCTTTTTTGCGTTGAACTTAACCAGGCCGTGTTGCAGCATCTGGTGGGAGAAGTCGAGCGCCAAAATTGCGGCGCCGCTTTTCTGCTGCGAGGCCACGACGCGCATCGCCACGGACATATCCCCCGTGCCCGCGCATAGATCGAGCACGCAAGCATTGCTCCGCGCAAGAATGTGGCTGAAAGTCCGGGCTGTGCGCCGCCACCAAAGGCGGTCAACATTCATGGAAAGAACGTGGTTGAGGAAGTCATAACGCGGAGCGATTTCATCAAACATCTGACGTACCGCTTGCGCGGCGGAGCGCTCGTCGGAAGTTCCCGCGGGCGTGGTTCCACGCGCGCCGCTGGAGAGATTCGCGACGGGCTTGTTGGGACCGACGGGGGAGGTGTTGGCCTGCTCAGGCATGATTTCCGATCAACTCCACGGCGTTCCGGACAGTGCTGGGCGGCACGTCACTTGAAATTTTTACTTTGCCGATCTTCCGCGGAAGGACAAAATGCACGGCCCCTGCCACGGTCTTTTTGTCTGCGCCCAGACGGCCCAGAACGCTCTGGACATCGCACGACACACGAGGCAATGGGCCATACAAGCGCGTGGCCGCTGTGATGCGTTCAGCGGTTTCCGCATTGCACGCACCCGATTCACGCGCGATGGCAGCCGCCGCGATCATGCCCCAGGCCACGGCTTCACCATGCAGGAATTGCGAATAGTCCGTGGCGGCTTCCAGCGCGTGGCCAATGGTATGGCCGAAGTTGAGGATGCGGCGCAGGCCTGATTCCTTTTCGTCGGCGGAAACAACATCGGCTTTCACGCGGATGGAGTCAGCGATCACGCGCTGCAAAGTCCTGGAATCACGGCCAAGAATTTTCTTTGGATTGCGCTCCATAAGATCAAACAGATGGCTATCGCGAATCACACCGCACTTGAGCGATTCGAATAGGCCGGAACGGAATTCGCGATCATCGAGGGTCGCCAGAATATCCGGATCGACCAGAACGGCGCTGGGTTGATGAAAGGAACCGACCAGATTTTTGCCTCCGCGGAGATTCACGCCGGTTTTGCCGCCGATGCTGGCATCCACCTGTGCCACAACGGTGGTGGGAATCTGGACTACGGGGACGCCGCGCATAAAAATTGCGGCGAGAAAACCGGCGCTATCGCCCACAACTCCGCCGCCAAAGGCCACCAGCAATGATTTGCGGTCAGCCTTGGCGTCAACCAGGCTTTCCGCCAGTTGCTCAACAGCGTGCAGCCGCTTGGCCGGTTCGCCATCGTGCATTTCCAGGACTTCATAGGGCAGGCGGGCATCGCGCAAGGATTTTTCCAGCGCCTCGCCCCAGTGGCGACGCACGTTGGGTGACGTAATGACGAACACGCGGCTGCCGGAGGACGGCAATACGCGCCGCAGCTCGCGCCCCGCACGGCGCAGCAGACCTGCCCCTACCTGCACTACATACGCGTTCGGTTTGGTTCTTACACGGATCTTTTGCACGTGATTTGATGATAAACGATCATGGAGAGAAAGCGGCCTAATGTCTCCCGGGGTGGCGACGAAATCAGGGCTTTTCGAATCCAGCGCACCAGCCCCGCGGATATCCAAGGGCTCCTTTGCTTCTGATACCATTTCCGCTACATGAAAAAACCTCCTTCACAGGTGGACTTCATCGTTGTAGGCGCAGGCGTTGCGGGGCTGCGCGCGGCCATTGCCCTGGCTGAAGCCGGCAAGGTGCTGGTGCTGGCCAAACAGGAACTGACGGAATCCGCCACGCAATATGCCCAGGGCGGAATCGCCGTGGCACTGAGCGACGAAGACGAAATAAGCCTGCACCTGCAAGACACGATCAACGCCGGTGACGGACTGGTGAACGTGGAAGCAGCGCACGTTCTGGTGGAAGAAGGCCCGGAGCGCATCCAGGAGTTGATCGACTGGGGAACGCAGTTTGATCGCAAAGGAACAAAGCTGACGTTCACGCGCGAGGCGGCGCACAGCCGTGACCGCATCCTGCATGCCCATGGCGACTCCACCGGCCGCGAGATTGGGAGGGCACTCTATGCGAAAGCCTCCACGCTCAAAAATATTTCATTCTCAGAGTTTGAATTTACGGCCATGCTCTGCATGGATTCAGGCCGGGTGAAGGGCGTGAGGCTGATCTCCGAGGCCGGAGAAATGCACACCGTAACCGGCGGAGCAGTGCTGCTGGCGACAGGCGGGGCCGGCCACGTTTACAGCAACACCACGAATCCCGCCGTGGCCACCGCGGACGGCGTGGCCATGGCGTACCGTGCCGGAGCGCAGATTGGCGACATGGAGTTTGTACAGTTCCATCCCACGGCACTTTACGTGAAAAACGCGCCCCGATTTCTGTTGTCGGAAGCCCTGCGCGGTGAAGGCGCCGTGCTGCGCAATTCTGAACTCCATCGCTTCATGCCGAAATACCATGAGGCGGGCGAACTTGCGCCGCGCGACGTGGTGGCCAGGGCCATCGCGCACGAACTGGAGGTCTGCCGGCTGAAAGAACCCGTGGTCTACCTGGACCTGACGCACCGGAAGGCCGACCACATCAAGGCGCGATTTCCGCGCATTTATGAAACCTGCCTTAAATACAATGTTGACCTCACGGTTGACCAGGTGCCGGTACGCCCAGCGGCACATTATCTGATGGGTGGAATCCGTACCGATCTTGATGGACGAAGCAGCCTGCCCGGACTCTATGCCGCGGGCGAAGCGGCGTGCACGGGCGTCCATGGGGCCAATAGACTGGCCAGCAATTCCCTGCTGGAAGGGCTGGTTTTTGGCGCGCGCGCGGCAATCACGATGATCAAGGAAGCAAAAGAGGTCCATCAATCCCCGTCTGCGCACGCGGAGCCGCTAAAAGATGGCAGCGCCACAACAGACGCCGAGCCTTTTATCCAGGCTGTGCAGCAGCTGATGTGGAACAAAGTTGGAATTGTGCGTTCACGCCAGAGCCTGACGGAAGCGATACAACAGCTTCAGGCGTCCGCGCAGGAGCTACCGCCGCAGACCTCGCGACGCAACTGCGAAGCCAGAAATATCCATACAACGGCGCTGCTGATTGCGCGCTCCGCTCTGGCCCGCCTGGAGAGCCGTGGAGCGCATTACCGCACGGATTATCCCGGGCATGACGACCCGAGGTTTAAAAAGCATTCCATTGTGGGTGAAAAAGGCGTCCGGTTCGTCTAGGCGGGAATAAACTCGCTAACCAAAACCAAAGGGCCATGGTTTCCCATGGCCCCACCAGATTTGGAGAGTAGCGCTTTATGATGAGCATATCGTCTCACGATGAATTGCCGCGCTTCAAGTTACTTTTTGTCAAGCCCCATAGTTTCAGCGGTTCCGGCGGGGCCCAGGGAATCCGCGGCTTCGGCGCTTGGCCGTTCGCGGCTATTGCAGGCTAGGCGTTGCCTTGGCGCTCGTGTCTTTCGGCAGGCCCAAGGCGGGCAGGGCGTTTACGATCTTCACGGTTTCAAGGCTCACGGTAATTACCTGT
>DAHUXR010000048.1 GCA_027307045.1 Acidobacteriaceae bacterium | reverse complement strand
TGCGCTTGATGCGTGCAGGTTGGGGAGCGGCGGACATTTATTCCCAGACGCCTCCATTGGCGCTTTCTTTCCAAAGATTGTACCCCTCAATCTCTTCGGGCGTAACTTCAGCATGCGTCAGAAACATGGGTTCGCGATCGATGAAAGTTACCAGGCGCAGCGGCAAGTGACCCATGCCAAAACCGTCTTCATCGTGAATGGTTCCCAAGGTAAGCGCGGCAGGATCAATTGATCGCGGGCGCTGCGAAAAATGTTGTTCGTAGATCCTTACGTGGACGACTTCCGGCTCCAGCTTCAGCACCTTGGCGATGCTGAAATCGCCGCCATCGATGATGGAGTAGTACGCTCCCTCAAAAAGTTCCGACGGGGCGTTACGGGTGGAAACAGAATCAGCCATGAGGATCAGTGGACTCGAGAAGGTCTGTCGTCCATTATGCCCCAGATAAACGTGGAAAAAGAAAAAGCTGCGGGAAAATTCTTCCGCAGCTTTTGAGCGAGCAGAAAAATTATTCGGCTTGAGCGGCGGTCTCAGCGGCCTCAGCCTTTGCGGCCACAGCCCGATGGTCGACTTCACGGAGACGCGCTGCTTTGCCTTTGAGTGCGCGCAGGTAAAACAGCTTGGCGCGGCGGACCTGGTTGGAGCGCAAAATCTCGACTTTATCCAGCACTTTGGAGTTGAACGGGAAGATGCGTTCCACGCCCTGGCCAAAGCTGACCTTGCGCACGGTAAAGCTGCCTTGCGGGCCGCTGCGCATGGAAATCACGGTGCCTTCAAACGCCTGTACGCGCTCTTTGTCGCCTTCTTTGATCTTTACCTGGACGCGGACGCTATCGCCCGGCTTTACGTCAGGAATGTCCTTGCGCTGCAGCTTGGCAGCGAGTTTTTCCATAATGGGGTGCTGTGACATGGTCTGTTTCCTCTTCAATTCAAGGACGTTCCGACGTCCGAAATTTCAAAACCTTTTAGCCGCGAATTGCGCGAATCAATTCAATTTTACTTGTCCTGCTTCTGAATCGCGATTTTCGCGTTCATTCAAGGCCAATCTTCTTTTTGCCGATCCCGGCCAAAAGCTTTTTGTCTTCCTCGCTCAACGGCTGCCGGTCCAGCAGGTCCGGGCGATTGCGCAACGTCTTTTCCAGCGCTTTGCCGCGACGCCACTTGCGTATCTGTTCATGGTTGCCGCCGATCAAAACTTCCGGCACCGCCATCCCGCGAAACTCCGCCGGCCGTGTGTAATGCGGATAATCCAGCAGCCCGCCCGATCCGCACGTGCTGTCCGGCCCATCGACGCCGGGCTTTTGGGGGTTACTAAAAGAAGCCCCGCTAAAACTTTCCTGCCTTGCTGACGCCGCGTTTCCCAGCGTTCCCGGAACCAGCCGCGTGATGGTATCGATCATCACTGCCGCGCCCAGTTCGCCGCCGCTCAGCACGTAGTCGCCGATGGAAATCTCCTGGTCGGCCAGGCTCTCGGCAACCCGCTCGTCCACACCTTCATAGCGCCCGCAGATCAACACAATCCGCTCCAGCGCGGCCATCTCTTCCGCCACTGCCTGCGTGAACATCCGCCCTTGCGGTGACAGCAGGACGACGGTTTCTTTCGCCTCGCCCGCCAGTCGCTGCTCGCGCGGCGCCAACTTCAGAGATTCCACACATTCAAACAGCGGTTCCGGCTTCAACACCATGCCCTCACCGCCGCCAAACGGACGGTCATCCACCGTCTTGTGCCGGTCCGAGGTAAAGGCCCGCAGGTCATGAATCTTTATTTCAATGAACGCAGCCTCGCGCGCCCTGCGCACAATGCCGTAATCCAGCGGCCCGCTAAAAAAGTCCGGAAAAATAGTTACGATCTCGAACTTCATTTGTGCGGACCTGATCAAGACTTCTCGTGCTGCCGCCGTTTTTCTTCCTGGTTCAGCGGCGCATCCAACTCAAGCAGTCCTTCCGGAAGTTTCATCTCCAGGCGTTTCTGCTCCAGCGCAATTTTTTCAATATAAGCGGCGGCAAACGGGACCAAATATTCCTTCTCGCCCTGGATCACCAGCAGTGGCGCTTCTCCGCTGCCAAAGTGCACATCTTTTATCCGTCCGATTTCGCGACCGGAATCAGACACCGTGCAGCCTGCCAGATCGCTTACGTAAAACTCGTCGCTGCCCAAGGCAGCCCGTTCGCTGCGCGGAATCTGGATCTCGCTTCCCACCAGCGTTTCCGCTTCGCTGATGGAATCCACCCCGGCAAATTTCAGCACCACCATGCCTTTGTGGAACCAGTGCTCGTCCAGCTCCATGCGCCGACGTTCAGCCGACCCGCTTTTCTTTCTGCTGTCGCCAAGCGCAAAAAGTTTCCTGCGCGTTTCAAACAGCTCGGGGAAATCGGTGAGCAAGGTTGCGGCAACTTCGCCGTGGCGTCCCTGCGTTTTGGCCACCCGGGCAATCGTGACGAACTCAGCTTCCTCAGTCATCCGCGCTGCCGGGCCACAATCAGGGCAGAAAGATCAGCTAGCTACTCCGCCGGGCCAGTTTCCTCTTGATCTTCGTCTTCAATAATCTCCAGCATGTAGCGTTTTTTGTACTTCATGCTGGCCGCGCCCAATAGCGTGCGGATTGATTTGGCAGTGCGTCCCTGCCGGCCGATAACTTTGCCCAGGTCCGTTGCCGCCACGCGCAATTCCAGGATCGTGGCGTCGCCATCTTCAACCGGGGTCACTTGAACTTGTTCTGGAGCGTCTACAAGAGCCTGAGCAATCTGCTCCACGAGCATACGCATATCGCCGCCCGTTTCCGTCATGAGGGAGTCCTTCACCTAGCTAAGCTTGGGGCCCAAATTTCTCTGACTGTATCCCGGAAAAGAACTGACTCCTTGCTTTCCTGCCTAGGCCGCCGGCGCCGGTGCGGCTTTTGCCTTGGTGAGCAGACGGCCCACGGTGTCAGAAAGCTGCGCGCCCTTTGAGACCCAATAATCAATGCGATCACGTTTCAAGTCGATTGTAGTGGGATTGGTGCGGGGATTGTAAAGTCCCACCACTTCCACGGAGCGTCCATTGCGGGCGCGCTCCTTATCAATCACCACCACACGGTAATAAGGCTGCTTGCGCGCACCAATGCGCGCCAATCGAATCATTAGCACAGTTGCACTGAATCCTTTCCTGATTGACGCCCGGACATACTGGGCAAGTTGTTATTATCGCGTAAGTTGCAGGGATTGGCAAGGCTTGCGGCTGGAGCTCCCCGACTAAGAATAGCTGCTTCGACTACAATTTGCCCACTTCCTCCAGTATCTTCGCCAGCTCCCTTCTCACATCGTCCGCCGACCTCACCTCAAAGTTCCGTATCTTCAGCGGTTTCAACATCTTCTCCACGTTACCAATCGCCCCGGTAATCCCCTCGCGCTGCGTAAATTCAAACTGCAGATAGTAGATAACGCAGTCCTTCTCATCACCGGTTTCAATTTCCGGCAGCTTGGGAAACGCATAGAAATCCATCGGGCTGCCCAGGAGAATGAACACGTGCAGGGGTTTCTCGCCTGGTTTGGCCGCGTGCTCTGACCCGGCTTTCAGCCGCCTCACAATCTCTTCCCGCAGATAAACGGGGCTCTGCTGCTTGTTTTGCAGGTTCTTTACGCTCACCGTTCCCGGTCCGCTGCCAGGAGAAAGGGTTTTGCGCAACGTCGCCCAGTCCAGCTCTTTGCCGTCATCCTGCTCGAACACAATGTGCCGTTGTACCAGATCCAGCGCCGCGGCCCGCCGTGAGCCGTTCTTGAGATTGATCTGGTTCAAGAGCTTGAACGTTGGCAAGGCCGCGCCCAGATAGTGGTTGTAATAGCCATAGCTGCCGCGAAATACTTCAGCTGAAGGCGTCATGTCGAGCAGTACTTCCATTTCAATCGGTTGCCGCGTGGCCAGCGTTAGATTTGGCCTCCCCGCAATGTCGGAATGAAACATGTAGTCTGGACCATCGCGCTTGGTCCCCCAGAATTCAAAAGCGTCCAGTCCGCGCCACATCTCCGGCAAAGGATCATTTCTATAAGCGTCCACGTGAAACAGGCGTCGCAGAAAATTGTGCTCGCCGGATGTCTTGTCCCACAGCGCCACGGAAAGTTCATACTGCCCCGGCACCGCAAAGGCCTGCCATGAAAACTCAACATCACTGCGCTTCATCTCCGGCTTTAGATCAGACAGATCCAGCACGCCAAAATTCCGCGAAGACACGCCTTGTCCGTTTCTCACTTCCACCAGCAGCGTGATGTGCTCGTCATGGCTGCGCTTCAACAGTTCCGGCCCCGGCACCTGTACCTGGATGGTGGCAATCAGCCGCTGATGAAAAGAGAGCCGGTCAGCCGACGTTTGCACCTGCCACGGCACCTCCTGGTGATTGCCCTGAGCCGCCCATTTATCAAAAGGCGATTCGGCAAAGATCGATTCCACCGTTGGTTCCTGGTTCCCTGGTTCTCGGTTCCCAGAAGCCTGGGCCAGACCCCGGGTGACAACGCCACAGCTCAGGAGAAGGAGCAAACAGTGCAGCAACTTAGAATTAAAGTTGATTGGCATGGTGATAAAGCCGGCATTCACAGCATAAATGGCTCAGCTTGCAAATGCTCCTTCCTATCGGCCCGTGGATTTTATAGAACACCATTGCCATCTATGGAACTCCCATTGCCAATTGCCGATTTTGGTGTATAAAAAAGGCCACAGCACTGCGCTTTTCAGGAGAAAATACAACCGTGAAACAGAGACTCTCTGCCACGCTGGCCATTTGCGTTCTGTTTTTATTGAGCTCTTTCGCTCTGGCCCAGATGCCGCAACCTTTTTCCGCTGACATGTCAACCACTTCGGCAAACGGCAACGCGAATATGAAGGGTAAATTTTTCATGTCGCTTCCCAAAATGCGCGTGGACATGGCTGACACAGCCCAACGCCAGGCTGGCCCCTTTGGCGGCAAAATGAGCATGATTGTGGATGGCGACAGTAAAATCGCCTACATGCTGATGCCCGATGCGCAGATGTATATGGAATTTCCCGCTGACGCCAAAAGTCCCATGATGCAGCGCATGCCGAACCTGAAGGATCTCAACAGCGATCCCTGCGCCGGACGCCAGGACGTCACTTGCAAGAAAGTAGGGACTGAGACCGTCAATGGCCGGTCCTGCGACAAGTGGGAATCCACGGACAAAGCTGGCAAGAAGGAAACTTTTTGGATCGATCAAAAATTGCACTTCCCCATCAAGAGCCAGACCGCCGGCGGCATGACCACGGAATTCACCAACATCAAAGAAGGCGCGCAGGATCCCGCGCTCTTCAAGGTCCCAGCTGGATATCGCAAGTTCGATGCTGCGGCCATGGGCGGCCAGCGTCCGCACTAATCAGTGATTTTGTCGTTGATGTTTTAGTCATTTCGCAAGGTGAATGAGCAGGGCGCGTTCGCCCTATCGAAACCATCAATAGGAAGCGCTTCGCTCACACCTTTTCCTACGACCGCAAAGCACGGGCTTGTGCAGTAAAGTCCGCGCGCTCAGAACCTCACCGTGCTTGACCGATGGTTGAGCAATAGCCCTGAGAATCCGCCCTTTCGCCTGTGACTTCCGTCACATCTCTTTTGGTCGTTCCGGCGCACTCTAAAGAAAAGCTGAATCATGCCTAGGCCCAATGCCCAAACCGGCGTGCCTTCTACGGATGTTGATCCCGCGTTGCGTCAAAATGGCGAGCGGTTTCGCCGTCTGCTGGAAGCCGCACCGGACGCCATTCTTGAAGTTAACGCAGACGGGCGCATCACCCTGGTCAACGCCACCGCGGAGCAGATGTTTGGTTATGCGCGTGGTGAACTCATCGGCCAGACCATCGAAACCCTGATTCCGGAAGACAAGAGGTCCGTTCATGTTCGCTATCGCGCTGGCTACTCCCAGAACCCCAGGGTGCGTCCCATGGGGCCCGGTCTGGAACTGGAAGCCCGCAGAAAGGACGGAACACACCTTCCTGTAGAAATAAGCCTCAGCCCCAACCGTTCGCGTGACACCGAAACCGTGATCGCAATTGTGCGCGACGTAAGCCAGCGCAACCATATGGAAGCAATGTTGCGCCTTTCCCAGGAACGGTTGAGGCAGGCGGAAAAACTTGAGGCCCTGGGACGGCTCGCCGGCGGCGTGGCGCATGAGTTCAACAATCTCCTGAGCATGATCCTGGGCTATTCTGAGCTTCTGCTGCCGACCCTGGAATCTGACGCTCCCAGAACTTATGTGGCAAAAATCTCCATCTCAGCCAAGCGGGCCGCCGCTTTAACGCGCCAGTTACTGGCCTTTGGCCGCCGCCAGGTGCTTTCGCTTCGCTTCCTGGAAATGAATTCCGTGGTCACGGAAAACTGCCAGATAGCTTCGCAGCTGCTGGGCGAAACCATTGAGATAGCGGTATTGCC
Source organism: Acidobacteriaceae bacterium (assembly GCA_027307045.1). Taxonomy (GTDB): domain Bacteria; phylum Acidobacteriota; class Terriglobia; order Terriglobales; family Acidobacteriaceae; genus Angelobacter. The sequence continues at coordinate 26,435 of DAHUXR010000048.1, read as the reverse complement.
GGCCCCTGGTCCCGCATGGATCAAGGCCGATCCGGCGCAGATTGAGCAGATCATGGCCATTCTGGCATCCAACGCGCAGGCCGCAATGCCCGAAGGCGGCAAGATGACTTTCGCCGTGTCCACCGTTGAAGTGGATGATGAGAACGCGCCCCAATATCCCAATCTCATGCCCGGCGATTATGTCGTTCTCTCCGCAAGCGATACCGGAAGCGGAATGATACCGGAAGTAAAAGCGCGGCTGTTTGAGCCGTTTTTCAGCACGCGCGAATTCGGCCATGGAACTGGTCTGGGGCTGGCGTCAATGTATGGCATTGTTCTGCAGAGCGGCGGCGGCGTCAGCGTCCAAAGCGAGCCCGGCCAGGGGACCACGTTTCAGGTATTTCTGCCTCGCGTTCAACCGGACGCGCCAAGCGAGCTAGGAGTACCTCCCGGAAAGGACATTGAATCTCTTCGCGGCACAGAAACCATCCTGCTGGTGGAAGACCACGGGCCTCTGCTGGAACTTGCCCGCGAATTCCTCAGCGGCCTGGGCTACCAACTGCTGCCGGCCAATCTTCCTCTCAAGGCGCTGGAAATCTCCAGCCACTATACGCACAAGATTGACCTTCTTCTTACAGATGTCCTCATGCCCGGCATGAACGGACGCGAGTTAGCTCAACAGCTGAGGATCCAACGCCCCGATATGAAAGTTCTCTATGTCTCCGGCTTCGCCGATCGGGCATTTGAAGAGGGCGACCCTTCCGGGCCGGAAGCCTTCATGGAAAAACCCTACGAATTCGGCGAACTCGCGCGCAAAATCCGGGAAATCCTATAGCGCTCCAACTATCCCTTCTCGGCCGCCTGCTTCAACTTATCCGTATCGAGCTTGTCCATTTGCAGCATCGCCTGCATCACGCGCTTTGCTTTTGCCGGGTCTTTATCCTGCAACAGCTTGCTCAGGATGGTCGGCACAATTTGCCAGGAAACGCCAAATTTGTCGGTCAGCCAGCCGCACCGGTCTTTACGTCCGCCCGCCGATAGCTTTTCCCACAGCTCGTCTACTTCCTGCTGCGCTTCACAGTTCACCACGAATGAGATGGCCGGAGTAAATTTGTATTGCGGCCCGCCGTTGAGCGCCACAAAATCCTGCCCGTCCAGTTGAAATGCCGCTGTCATTACGCTGCCCTTTGGCCCGGGCCCGGCATCGCCATAGCGCGCGACTGTTACCACCTTTGAATCTTTGAAAATCGAGATATAAAAGTCCATCGCTTCTTCGGCTTGACCGTCAAACCAGAGAAAGGGAGTTATTTTTTGCATCGGACAATCTCCTTAAGAATTGATTTTATTGCGCCAGCGAATCGGCAGTGTTGTTGCACGATCAAATTGAGATGCGGTTTGTTATCGAGGTGGAAACCGCTTCACAAAATTGCACCCGGTTTGCCGGAACAGCCGTCTAACAGAGACAATGGTCGCCATGCGCTCAAAGCTCATCCGCCAGGCCCTGGCCTGCGCCTGCTTACTTTTCCTTCTTGCCTCCAACCTTCATTCAGACACACGTCCGCTGCCGGAAGATCTGGGCTCGGTCCATCTGGCCCAGTTGCTCACCAAGCTGAAGACCACGGCGCGCATCATGCAGGTGGTCGCCCATCCCGACGATGAAGACGGCGGCATGCTCACGCTGGAAGCTCGCGGAAAGGGCGTGAGCGTTCTGCTCTTTACCGTCACGCGTGGTGAAGGTGGACAGAACAAGTTCGGCACCGAAAGTTCCGATGAGCTCGGCATCCTGCGGACATTGGAACTTCTGGAGGCCGACAAATATTACGGCGTGGAGCAGCGCTTCAGCCACGTGGTCGACTTTGGCTTCTCCAAGACCGCGGAAGAAACCTTCAACAAATGGCACGGCCATGATGTTGCCCTGGCCGATGTCGTCCGCGCGATCCGCATTTTTCGCCCCGACGTGCTGACCAGCCGATTCAGCGGCACCAAGCGCGATGGCCACGGCAACCACGAAGCTTCAGGTGTTCTTACGCTTGAAGCTTTCCGCGCCGCCGCCGATCCCAACAGATTTCCCGAGCAGATCAAGGAAGGCCTTCTGCCCTGGCAGGCAAAAAAACTTTACCTGGGAAATCCTCCCGGCATGTTTCAGCGCGGCACCGTGGCCGACGAGGACTACACGGTTAAGATGAACATCGGCGAATATAGCCCGCTGCTGGGAATGTCCTACACGCAGTTCGCGCTGGAAGGCCTGTCGCACCAGACATCGCAGGGAACCGGCGGCATCCGCGTCCCTCCGGGCCCGCGCTATACGTATTACAAATTGACCGATTCAACGCTGCCGAAACCGGCTGGGCACGAAAATGATTTTTTTGATGGCATTGATACTTCACTGGCCGGACTCGCTGCGCGGCTGGGTGCGGAAGAGTCGAAAGTTCCCTTCCTGAGGCCCGCATTGGAGTCGCTGCAGAAACATATCGACGCTGCGAACAAAGCTTTCTCTTTGCAATATCCATCGGCTTGTGCGCCGGAATTGCTGGCTGGCAAGGCGGAGACGTTACATTTGATCAACGAAATAAGTAGTGAGCGGAGACTTTCGCCCGCCGCCAAACTCGCGCTTGAGACCGCTCTTTGGACCAAAGAGAATCAGTTCCGCGACGCTGCCAATGAGGCGCTGGGCATTTCCTTTGAAGTCTCCGTGGATCCGCCCGGTCCGCCGCCGGGGCCTTCCTACTTTCCCCGCATGGAGCAGACTATGCCTCTGGCCGTCCCCGGACAGACATTCACCATGACTGCGCGCCTATACAATCGCGGCAAAACAGTGATCACGCCCCAGGATTTTCGCGTGGAGGTAGCGGAGGGCTGGAAGAGCGAACAGGTCACGCCTGCTTCAAATGCGCGACCCACTTTGGCAGCAGGCGACGTCGCCGCGGTTCAGTTTAGGATCACCGTTCCGGAGAATGCCCGCTACACAAAACCCTACTTCAACCGCGCTAACCCGGAGACGGAAACGGTCTACGCCATCAGCTGTTTGTGCATGCTTACCATGCCCTGGCCGCCTTACCCGGTCCACGCCACCGCAAATTTCTGGATCATGGACGGCAACAAGCCGGCCCCGAGCCAAATCTCTGCTGTCGCCAAGATCAAGTTTGTCGATCCCACGCTCGGCCAGTCAGACCGCCCGCTCGCTGTCGGCCCGCCGATTTCCGTGCTGCTCACCTCACCCGTCGTCGTCGCGCCGGTTGGCGGCGCAGGCAAATCGCAAATCGGCGTGAGCGTGCGCAGCAACGTTCAAAACGCAGTCCATGCCAAATTGAAACTGGAAACACCGCAGGGATGGAAGGTCGAGCCCACGGAAATCGGCGTTGATCTGGACCACGATGGCGACGTGAACAATTACGCGTTCCAGATCACGCCACAAAATCTGCATGAAGGCACATACAAAGTCACGGCAAAGGCCGAATACAACGGCAAGCAATATGCCGAAGGATTCAAGGTCATCACGCGGCCTGATCTTGATTCTTACTACGCCTATCGTCCCGCAACAGAAAACGTGCAGGCCGTGGATGTGAAGTTGCCGTCGCAACTCAGGGTCGGCTACATCATGGGCACGGGCGATGAAATTCCTACTGTCCTGCAAAGTGTGGGTCTGAACACCAGCATCATCACGCCGCAGGAACTGGCCTCGGGCGATCTCAGCCGCTACGGAACCATCATCGTCGGCATTCGCGCCTATGACACGCGGACCGACGTGCGCGAGCATAACCGCCGCCTGCTCGACTATGTAAACAACGGCGGAACTCTCATAGTCCAGTACAACCAGAGCACCGGCGCATTCAATGACGGACATTACACGCCGTTTCCTGCAACCGAGGCCAACGTGCGCGTTTCTGTTGAAGAGCAGCCGGTGGAAATTCTTGCACCGGAAGAGCGCGTCTTCAACTGGCCCAACAAGATCACGCAAAAAGATTTTGACGGCTGGGTGCAGGAGCGCGGACTCTATTTCATGTCGCAATGGGACGCGCAGTTCAAGCCGCTGCTGGCCTGCAATGATCCGGGCGAACCGCCGCAGAAAGGCGGCCTGCTGCTGGCCCATTATGGCAAAGGCATTTATATCTTTTCCGCCTATGGATTTTCGCGTCAGCTTCCTGCCGGAGTTCCTGGGGCAATCCGGCTGTTTGTGAACCTGGTCAGCGCGGGACATCAATGACAGAAATTCCGCACAGCCCAATCCCGGGTCTGGCGCGCGAAGTAGGTTTGCGCGAAGCCACCGCGCTTAACATCATTGACATGATCGGTGTGGGGCCATTTGTCACCATCCCGCTCATTATTCATGCCATGCATGGCCCGCAAGCGATGCTCGGTTGGGTGCTCGGCGCGTTTCTCGCCATGTGTGACGGCCTGGTCTGGGCGGAACTTGGCGCATCCATGCCGCAGGCCGGTGGGTCGTATCAATATTTAAAAGAGAGCTACGGCGCAAAACGACTGGGCCGGCTGATGTCATTCCTGTTTGTCTGGCAATTGATCTTTAGTGCGCCGCTCTCCATCGCGTCCGGCTGCCTCGGAATCGCCCGCTACGCGGAGTATGTCTGGCCGTCGCTGGCCCATGTGGTCGCCGATCACACAGTCTCATTGGGACTTGGCCCGCTCGGCGCTCTGGAGTTCCGTCTCTTCATCACCCACGGCACGTTTGTTGCGATGGGAAGTTGCCTGCTCGCGTTATGGCTGCTGTATCGTCGCGTCTCCGTCATCGGACAACTTGCCCGCTATCTTTCCGTCGGAGTGCTCGGTGCAATCCTGCTGGTCATCGTTGCTGGACTCAGCCACTTCAACACGGCGCGGGCCTTCACGTTTGCTCCCGGAGCGTTCAATTTCTCTTCCGGTTTCATCACCGGCCTGGGCGCGGCCATGTTGCTGGCTACCTATGATTACTGGGGCTATTACAACGTGTGTTTTCTGGGCGCGGAGATCAAGCGGCCCGAACGCAACATTCCGCGCGCGATTTTGCTCTCTATCGTGATTGTCGGCGCACTCTATCTGGTGATGAACATCAGCATTCTGGGTGTTCTGCCATGGCAGGAGCTGGACCAGATAGGCGCGAATGAAGCGCGCTATTACATCGCTTCCACGCTGCTGCAACGCACATTTGGGACGTGGTGGGGAATGTTCGGCACATTCCTTATTATGTGGACTGCGTTCGCGTCTGTCTTTTCGCTTATGCTGGGCTACTCGCGCGTCCCATATGCCGCGGCTGAAGACGGCAACTTCTTTCGCGCCTACGCCAAGCTCCATCCCAAGAATCAATTTCCTCACCGCTCTTTGTTGACGCTGGGCCTGGTTACCACTGCATTCTGCATGTTGCGCCTGCAGGACCTCATCGCTGCGCTGGTGGTGATCCGCATTATGGTGCAATTTCTCATGCAGGTGTTTGGGCTATTCCTTCTGCGTTCGCGACATCCAGAGTTCCCTCGCCCTTTCCGCATGTATCTTTATCCCATTCCCGCTCTGCTGGCGGCGCTGGGCTTTGTCTATATTCTTTACGCCCGTCCCAACCTGAAAGAAATCCGGTTCGGCGCGGCAATCGCCCTTGTTGGGATCATTCTCTTTCTGGCGCGTTCATGGCGGCGAAGGGAATGGCCGTTTTCCGGGCAGCCTGCTCACGATCCCGTGGGAGAAGCAGTCCAATGATTTGTCATGTCCGCCATTCCCACGAGGCCTGCTAGATCCATGGAGAGTCCGGTTTCAGTTCAGCCTGTAGCGATGCATGAATCCGTTCTCTCGCCCTTGCGTGAGCCGCTCTTCCGCAGCCTGTGGATTGCCGCCGTGATCTCCTACACCGGAAGCTGGATGCAAAATGTCGCAACCGGCTGGCTGATGACCTCGCTCACGAGTTCCCCGATGTGGGTTGCGCTGGTGCAGGTAGCGGTAAGCTTGCCCGTGCTGCTGATTGCGTTGCCCGCCGGCGCGCTGGCGGACATTTTTGATCGCCGCAAGTTTCTGCTTTTTACCCAGGCGTCCATGGTGGCGGCAGCTAGCGTGCTTGGCGTCATGACGCTCACACGAACCGTGACGCCGCAAATTCTGCTGGTATTTACTTTTCTGCTGGGAGTGGGCGCGGTCATGAACGATCCTGCGTGGCAATCGCTCACGCCGGATCTTGTTCCGCCGAACCAGCTCGCCGCGGCCGTGGCGCTCAATTCCGCCGGGTTCAACATTGCGCGCGCCGTGGGTCCGGCGCTGGGCGGATTTGTAATTGCCACCTGCTGCCAGGGCACCTCCACCGGATCGGGACGGGCTTTCCTGATCAACGCGGTTTCATTCTTTGGCGTAATCCTGTTTCTTTATCGCTGGAAGCCGGCGAAAACGGAAACCCGCAATGGAACCACCACATTTATGGGGGCTATTGGTATTGGGCTGCGTTATGCCCGGCAGGCGCCGCGCATTCGCACCGTTCTGGTACGCACATTGCTGTTCTCGATTTTCGCGAGCGTGTTCTGGGCGTTGCTTCCGTTGATCGCCAGCAAGTTTGGTGCGGAAGGCTTTGGCGCCATGCTGGCTTTCTTTGGACTGGGCGCGTTGGGCGGCGCGGGAGTTCTTGCCGTCGCAAGACGTTTGCTCTCGCCCGATGCGGTAATCGCCTACGCAACGCTAGTTTTTGCCGTTGCGCTTTGCGGGCTGGTACGTTCGCCGTCGCTCGCGGTCGCATCGGCATTTTCCGCGGCAGCAGGACTCGCGTGGATCAGCATTCTTGCCACGCTGAACCTTGCGGCGCAGACAGCCGCTCCGCATTGGGTTCGAGCGCGTGTGATCTCAATGTACGTGCTGGTCTTGCAAGGCGGCTTGGCGTTGGGCAGCGCGGTTTGGGGTTTTGTGGCATCGAGCGCAGGCGTGCAGTTCACGCTCACGTTCGCTGCCATTGCTCTGACTGCTGGCTTGCTGCTCTCGCCATGGTATCGTTTACAGCAACCTACCAATTCATAAATGAGAGAAGAGGAAAAACACATGAAACATCCGAGAATTTTCTGTGTGATAGCGCTAATTTGTTTTGCCATGAGCGCGTTCGGCCAGGCGGCCAAACCGCCTGCCACGCCCAACGCCCAGGCAAAAAAGACTGAGCCACCCACCATCGCATCCGTGGTCGATCGGGAAATCAGCAACCTCGAAAGAGAATTTGTTGGCGCGGCTGAGGCCATGCCGGACGACAAATTCAATTTCGCTCCCGGCTCCCTCAACATCCCCGGCAGTGAATATAAGACCGTGAAGACATTTGCCGAGGAGGTACGGCACGTAGCCGCCGCCAATTATCTGTTCTGGGGAGCGATCACCGGTGATAAGTCGCCGATCGAGTCCAAGGAGGACAACGGTCCTTCCGAGCTAAAGACGAAAGCCGAGATTGTGAAGTATCTGAAAGACTCGTTTGCCATCGGACATAAAGCGGCGAAGTCTTTGACGGCGGAAAATGTGGTTTCCCAGATTCCCAGCCCGTTTGGCCAGGGACAGACAACCAGGCTTTTCTGCGCCACCTTTGCCGTGGGCCACGCTTTTGATCATTACGGCCAGATGGTGGAATACCTGCGCATGAATGGCATCATCCCGCCGGCCAGCCGGGGCGGCAATTAAGCTTTAGCGCAGAAACCGGCAGAAATGCGGAGGTGGATGTCTCCGCATTTTTCTCCGGACGCCCGACTCGGAGCATAGACGATGTGCTCGTGATATCTTTCTTTGTCACTTGAGATCGCACATAGGAGGAGAGTTTCAAAATGAAACAGATGAGAATTTTTTGCTTGCCGGCAATTCTGAGTTTGTCTATTGGCGCATTCGCTCAAGGCGGAACCAAGCCTGCCGCTCCAGCCGCCTCACCTGCGCCGCAAGCGCAGGCTTCCCCCGCGCCTCCCGCAACTTTCGCTTCGCTGGTGGACCGCCAGGTGAGCACGTATGAAAAGAATGTCGTAGACGCAGCGGAAGCCATGCCTGCCGACAAATTTGACTTCACGCCCGCCAGCCTGAATATTCCGGGCGCCGCGTACAAAGACGTCCGCACCTTCGCGCAGCTGGTCAAGCACACCGCCACGGCAAATTATCGCCTGTGGACAAATATCACTGGCGAAAAGATGCCTGAGAACATCAAAGGCACCAACGGCCCTGACGAGTTGAAGACCAAGGCTGAGATCATTCAATTCCTGAAGGATTCGTTCGCGGTGGGCCATCGCGCGGCCAAAACTATTACCGCACAAAACGCCCTTGAGGAAATTCAATGGTTCCGCGGAACGGCGCCGCGTTTGTTCGTGGCCTCAGCCGTGGTGATTCATGCCGCCGACGAATACGGTCAGATGATTGAATACCTGCGCATGAACGGCATTGTGCCGCCAGCGAGCCGGGGCAACTAAAACTTTTTACCACAGAATCACAGAGGAACACGGAGGCAAAGTAAGCTCCGTGTTCCTTTTTGCTCGTCGGGAAACCTAAACTTTGTTCTACTTTGAATTCTCTGCGTGTGCGCCGATCTGCTGGTTCATCTCCTGCAACTCGCTTCTAGAAATCAGCGGTTTGCCGGTGCAATAATCCTGCAGGGCGTAGAGGTTAAACGCGTTCAAGCTCGGCGCATAAGCATTGGAATCTTTCTCCGCTAAACTCTTTCCTACAGCGAGGACATAGTCGTGCAAGATTCTCCGTGCTTCCGGATAAAACTGCTTCTTGTAAGAAGGAGCATTGCTATCAAGAGCCGCTGGGAACTGGCTCTGGAGCTTCATCGCTGTGAGCTGGTCGATTACTTGTTCGGAAACCCAGAAGTCAGGTTGCAGCATCCGTTCTGACAGCAAATCGATGACGAAAGAGCTGTGTTTGGACTGGATGATTCCTTCGTAGAGGATATAACGGTAATAATCCCAGCCGATGCTGGCTCCGTCATAACGTCGAACGATTTCAGCAAGAGATTCCTCGGTATCCAGAAGTCTCATTTTTTCAGCGGCTGCCTGCATTTCGCCTTCCAGATTTATGCGTTCACCGATTTCCTCGGCGCCCATCTGACTTATCGACAATTTGTCCCAGCCGCGAGAAACATACTTTACTTGTGCCTTGTAGAACTGTTCGATTGCCGTCGCCAGAGTCTCTCTGGACCATAGAGGGTCTTCGACGACTTCGATTTCAAGAATGTTGGACGTGAGAGCGATCGGCACATTCATTTGCTCTGCCGTAGTCGCCAAAACCACGTTGGCGGCCTTTGTCTGAAGAAAGTAATGTCCAGGTTTAGTGATCTGAAATTGACGGGTCAGATTGAGCGGGATTCTGATTGGCGACGGCGTGAGCGGTCGCCGAAAGTCACAATCACCACAGCCGACTCCAACTCCTTCGCCGTGACCATAAAGACAATTCGCCTGCAAGATGGAGTTGGCGGTACGCGCACCGCCGTCTTGAATTCGATCAATAACACCGCTATTGGGGTTGATCGTTACCTGGACAGGATGGCCTTTGATTAGGTGAGGCAGGCTAAGGAGCGAGTACTTTTTTGCAACATCTGCTGAGTACAGCTCCTCTATTTCGATGGCCTCGCCCAGGTGGAACACGGTACGGCCGTCTTTTGTTGCGAGCTGGTAGTGCAAATCAGGAGGTTGCTGTCCCTCAGCAACGGGCGAATTGTTGTCCTGTGCGACCGCTGAGGTAAGAAGCAACAGAATGCCTGCCGCGATACTCTTATAGCTGTTCACCCAGAGATCCTCATTTCGCTCCTTGGTTTAGACACCGGCAGAGTTGCTCGAGTTTCTTTTGGATCACACAGCCCTGAATGCAATCGGCAGCGTCACTTCTGCGGATCGATCTATTCATCCGCAAGAATTCGATGATTTGTCCATAGATATCCCGTGGGTGGGAGATGGCTGCGCTTACAACCATAAGCTGTGCGATCCGCCGACCGTCCGGATAGTCAATCTGATCCGTCAGGTTCTTCTCATTCACGGTGCCCACACTATTCCTTCAACAGAACGGTGTGCCGCTCAACCCTTGCGTCCTTCCTTTAGCATTTTCTAATCCACAAGGAACCACTTTCCTGTTAACCATCCCGATACTTAGACCTTTCTCATTAGGCGCATAAGCTGTTACGCTAAGGTGCTCTGGAAGATCGCGCCGCTCGAAAAATTGGCCGACTCCTTTTTTACTAGCAGGCCTCCGCTGCTCGCTTCCCAGGTCCTGGCCGAACTGGGTCCCGTACTCACGGGTGAGCGAGACCTTTCCCAGACCGCCAATGGCGCGCTGGAAGTGGTAATGGCGGCAATACGCGCCGGCTCAGGCGCGCTGTTTCGCTTCCAGGAAAAACCGGCCATGCTGGCTTCCATCGCAGCGCAGGGCTTTGTCGTCTTTCCGCAAACAGCGGTTTTTCCACTGCTTTCCAAGCACGTGCATGCCCTAACCAACGTCACCGGGCCGCAGAGAATTTCGCGCGAGCGCTGTGACACTTTCTTAAGCTCCACAGGAAATATTTCCAGCGTGTGGTTTCGGTGCATTGCGCCGTTGAAAGTCCATGGCAAGCTGATTGGCGCGCTGCTGCTGGGCGAACGTGAAGCCGGAGCGGAGTACACGCCGGAAGTGCTGAAGCAGATTGGCGACCTGGCTCCGTTTATTGCGTTGGCCATGTACAACCACCAGTTGATGATGTCACTGGAAGAGCGCACAGCGGACAATCTGAAATTGATTGCATCTGTTCACTCTTTCTGGGACGACGCTTTGGCAGCCTTTGCCGCCACGATTGACGTGAAAGCCGTACAGATGCACGGCCATTCTTTGCGCGTGGGCCGTTACGCTGCCGGTATTGCGGAATCGCTTGGTATGAGCGCCGCCGAGGCGAGCGAAATGCGTGCAGCCGGCTACCTGCATAACATCGGCATGGTGACAGTGGATAAGCACCTGCTGAGCAAGCCGGGCGCGCTGGAGCCCGGAGAATTCCAGGAAATGGCCGACCACACCGTGCAGGGCCATCGCATTGTTTCCACAGTGCAGTTTCCGTGGCCCAAAATTCCCGAGGTGGTGCGCTCCCACCATGAACGCGCCGATGGATCCGGCTATCCTGATCGCCTTCATAATGACGAAGTTTCACTGCCGGTAAAGATTGTGGCCGTGGCGGACACCTTTGACGCCATGTTGAGCGAGCGTCCTTACCGCAAAAAGCTTGCCCTGGGCGAGGCTGCCGCGCAATTGAGCTGGCTGGCACCCGCCAAGCTGGATGGCGAAGTTGTTCAGGCACTGCTGGTGCAGCTACGCCGCGACGCGGTGAGCCATGTTTCGCCACCGCGCCCGTGGTCTTCTGCCGGGGAAACCCGGACACGGAAGATGTTCCTTGATCCCAGCGTGGCCTGCAACATCTCACCTCCGGACATCGATCACATGGTTTCCGAACTGCATCGCCGCATGACTCGCGGGCGCGTAACCCTGTCGTAATCTTTCTTTCTTCACAACTTTTGCCTACCGTAGGGTTAGTATTTCCTGACTAAGAAGAGTTCCTGGAGCGTCTATGCCCGCTGCGCGCAAGCCATTGATTCTGCTGGGCCTCATTTTGCTGATGTCGACGGCCGTGCTGTTTGCCATCGACAAGAAATCCAAAGCGAAACATGCTGATTCCACCGCATCCGCGGTTGCGCCGCCCATGGAAGACGATAAGCGGATTGTCCACGCGCTCAACCGTTTTACGTTTGGCGTGCGCCCCGGCGACGTGGACCGCGTGAAGGCTGAAGGGCTGGACAAGTGGTTTGACGAACAGCTCCATCCGGAAAAAATTGATGATGGCGCGCTTGAATCCCGTCTGGCACCTTTCCGCACCTTGAAGATGAGCACCAAAGAGATGGTGGAAAATTTTCCGCCGCCGCAGGTGCTGAAAGCGATTGAGAACGGACGCATGTCCATGCCACGCGATCCCGCGAAGAAAGCGGTGTATGAGTCGCGCATGGCGGCCTACCAGCAGCGCCAGCAGAATAAAGAAGACAAAGCAGCAGCGGGTAATGCCGCTGTGGCCGATCCTGAGATGTCCGCGGCGAAAGCCCAGCCGGCCGTAGTTACGCAAAGCGTTGGCGATCAAAAAGACGCTTCACAGGAAGTGTCCGCAGGCAATGAGCCCGCACCCACGGCGGAGCAACGCAAGCAACAGAAGCAGCGTGAAGACGCCATGTATGCCGATCTGGATACAGATCGTCTATTGAAGTTGCCGCCCGACGACCGTTACAAAGCCATCTTGAAAATGCCGGTTGAAGAACGCCTGGATCTGGCCAAGACCTACAAAGGCCCAAGGGCCATGCAGCTGGTGGATGACATGAAGCCGGAGCAGCGCGAGACCGTGGAAGCGATGATCCAGCCACAGGCCGTGCTGGGCGAACTGGCTGAAGCCAAACTGCTGCGTGCCATCTACAGCAACCGCCAGCTTGATGAAGTGATGACGGATTTCTGGTTCAACCACTTCAACGTCTTTATCGGCAAAGGACCGGACCGCTACATGGTGAGCGCTTATGAGCGTGATGTGATCCGTCCGCACGCGCTGGGCAAATTCAAGGACATTCTGGCCGCGACGGCCAAGAGTCCCGCCATGCTCTTTTACCTGGACAACTGGCAGAGCGTTGGGCCGCACTCCGAACTGGCCTTGTATGGGCCGCAGCGTTTCGCCGGACGTCGTGGGCGTTTTCCGCGTCCCCGACCGCAACAGGCCAAGAATCGTCCCAGCGGGCTGAACGAAAATTACGCGCGCGAAATCATGGAACTGCACACGCTTGGCGTGGACGGCGGCTATACGCAGAAAGACGTTACAGAACTGGCCAAAGTGCTTACGGGATGGACGATTGAACGGCCGCAGTTGGGCGGCGAATTTAAGTTTAACGAGCGCGCGCACGAGCCTGGGGCTAAATATGTTCTGGGGCGCAAGATTGGCGAGCACGGTGAAAAAGAAGGCGAGGAGATGCTGGACGTGCTGGCGCATCATCCCTCAACCGCCAAATTTATTTCGCGCAAGCTGGCCATGCGCTTTGTTTCCGACAATCCGCCGCAAGCTCTGGTAGACCGGATGGCTGAGACATTTTTGAAGAAGGATGGCGATATACGCGAAGTGCTGCGCACCATGTTCCACTCGCCTGAATTCTGGGCCGCCGACGCCTACCGCGCCAAGATGAAAACGCCGTTTGAGTTTGTGGCTTCCGCCGCGCGCGCTTCCGGCGCTGACATTCAGAATGCGCTCCCGCTGGTTGCGACACTCAATCGCATGGGCATGCCGCTCTACGCCATGCAGCCGCCTACAGGCTATTCCATGAAAGCTGAAGCGTGGGTGAATTCATCGGCGCTGCTGAACCGGATGAACTTTGCGCTGCAACTGGCGTCAGGCAGGCTGCCGGGAACATCGCTCGATCCGCAAGCGCTGATCCCCGGTCCTGCGCCGGCGGATCCACAAGCTGCGCTGGCGGCGCTGGAGCAATCGATCCTGGCGGGCGATGTTTCGTCGCAGACGCATGCGGTGATGCAGAAACAGTTGGGCGATCCGCAGATTTCCCAGCGCAAGCTGGACGATGCGGACAAGAAGCCAAACTATGGCGCGATTGCCGGACTGATTATGGGCTCACCGGAGTTTCAGCGGCGATGAAAGGAAAACCTCAACACGGAGGAACGGAGAAAACGGAGGATTGAATTTTGAATTTCCTCCGGTTACTCCTTTCCTCCGTGTTTCAAAGGTTTTTGTGAGTTTTTGAGGAGCAGCAAATGTCGATCACTCGCAGAGTTTTTTTGAAGAACGGCGCGCTGGCCATCGTCGGCACCAGCGTGGTTCCCAGCTTTCTTACGCGCGCGGTGTACGCCGCGGAAACGGCTGCTCCGGGCGCAAAGCGCCTGATCGTCCTCTTCCAGCGCGGCGCCGCCGATGGTTTGAACATTGTTGTGCCGCATGGTGAGCAGGCGTATTACAACATGCGCCCCAGCATCGCCATCCCGCGGCAGAGCGTGCTCGACCTTGACGGCTTCTTTGGGCTGCATCCGTCGATGTCCGCATTCAAGCCGCTGTGGGACCAGAAGCATCTCGCCATCGTGCACGCGGCGGGTTCGCCGGACAACACGCGCTCGCACTTTGATGCGCAGGATTACATGGAATCCGGCACGCCCGGCGTGAAGTCCACCGAGGATGGATGGCTGAATCGCGCGATTGCCGGCGTGAAGGAGCCTGAGGCATCGCCTTTCCGCGCCGTGGCCATGGGCGGTGCGCTGCCGCGCACGCTAGCCGGCTCGGTGCCTGCGGTGGCGATGTCTGACATTCGCGCCTTCGCCGTGGGCGGACGCGGCCCCAAGGCCAGCGTCGCCAGCAATACTTTTGAAGCCATGTATGAGCAATCCGTCGATTCAGTTCTGCACGGCACGGGCAATGAGACATTTGAAGCGGTAAAGATGCTGCGCTCCGCTGATCCGGAAAAATATTCTCCTGCCGTCGGAGCCAATTACCCCAACGGCCGCTTTGGTGATAGCCTTCGCCAGGTAGCGCAACTGGTCAAAGCTAATCTGGGCGTTGAAGTTGCATTCGCCGACATTGGCGGATGGGACCACCATGTGAATGAAGGCAACGTGCAAGGGCAGATTGCGAACCTCACTCGCGAATTTTCGCAGTCGATTGCCGCGCTCTGGACCGACCTGGGCGACCTTGCTGAAAACACAGTGGTCGTGACCATGTCAGAGTTCGGGCGCACAGCGCGGGAAAATGGAAATCGCGGCACAGACCACGGCCATGCCAACGTGATGTTTGTTCTGGGCGGTCCGGTAAAAGGCGGCAGGATGTACGGCCGCTGGCCCGGTCTTCAACCGGAACAACTTTATGAAGGCCGCGATTTAGCCGTCACGACAGACTTCCGGCAGGTACTGAGTGAATCCGTGGCAAATCATCTTGGCAATAAGAATCTGGCAAAAGTATTTCCCGGCTTTGATAAGAGCACGCCGAAAGATTTCCTGAAATATCTTGGATAAATATCTTGCGCTAATCAGCAGCGACAAAATCGCTTGTTGAAATGTTGCAATCCGACACAGGCCGGCCTCCGAGTCAGATAACTCTGTCGTAAGGTTTGCCACCTAAGCAAAAACTTGTGACGTCCCTGGACGCTGACTTCTAATAAATCTTTTAATCTAGCTGCTTGTTTTCGAAGATTTTTCTTATTCGACTTCAGGGCCATACAATCAATTATTTGATGTAGGTTGACATTAGCGTTGAATAATTGGTGTTCCATTTTGGTTTCTGCAAGGACTAATTACGTAGCTGCATCCTAAGAAGATAGTTTCAAAATACTTAAATAGTTTTAATAACGCCATCATTACTTCTATTCACAAAACTTTTTCTAGCCACGAGTGAAACGGATGTACTATTCCGCGCTACTAGTCAGCAAGGGCCCCTCCTCAAAGCGCGGATAGAAATCTTTGTCCGCAAAAACGCTTGCAGCGTTCGCGCTGATCGCGAACGGTTGTTTTACCACAAGAGCTAAGAGCTCCAACTCAGGAGAATAAAATCATGATGAAGAGAGTGTTTGGATCGACAGCGCTATTGTCCGCGTTGCTTGCAGTATTCTGTTTCTCGGGTGCTGCGCAGGCCCAGCAGAAATATATGGGACTTGCCCAGCCCGGAGTTCCCCCTGTGGGAACGGAAGAGCCGTGTATCCTCAACCCGTGCCTGATGTTTGCCGGCGATTTTAACTTTAGCGGCCAGAACCCGAATGGCCTATGGAACGGCAATAACACGCTGTTCAATATCTCCGGGGCGGTCTACATCCCAGTCTTTGTTCCCAAGAAGTTCAAAGGCGCCAAGGGAAAGACTGACTGGAACGTGCAAGGACTCTTCGTGAACACGCTGGCTGAAGACCTCGGATTGGGCATAGGCGTGAGCAGCGTGTCCTGGTCCATCGTGCAGGGCGTAGCTGAAGGCGGAAATCCCACTGGCGGCCAGGTAAAAACCATTTGCAGCGGCACCGGGTCGCCCAGCGTGACTCCTACCGGGCGCAGCGGTTTTGGCCTGCCTGAAGTGACCATCCTGATTACTGGTATCAGCTGCCCAATTCTTGAAACCGGCAACTACTGGTTTACATTGGTGCCAACCAGCCCGGCAATCATGTTTCTGTCCGACGTGGAGGACAATTCACCGGCGAACATACAGGGACCTGGGACAGAGCCGGTCGATTCCTCATTCTTCGTCTCAACCTTCTTTGGCTTCCCAAACTTCGCTAATACTACTGACGCCGCAGTCTGCGGCGGCATTGGTTGCGACAGTTTCTCGGCCGGAGTGGTAGGAACAGCAGTTCATTAATCCAGCGCACTTTGGCAGGTGAAGGAACTACTTCCCTGCAATCTGGCAAACACCCGATCCTGGCAGGCGCGGCTGCCGGATCGGGACATGATTTGGTCTGAAAAGACGTTGTGCTGCTGTTGCGACGCGCCAGCTCGGGAAAAACCCATCGCCCAGCAAACTGACGTTACAGGGTCATACCTGTTTACCAATCCCGGCCCAAACAAGACTTGAGATAAGGAGATAATTTTGTGCGCAAAGGATCTTTCTCTTCCATTGCCGCTTTCGGCATACTTATTGCGTTGACTTGCGCTGGGTTCACCAGCTCCACTGTTGCGCAGACGACAACGCCCAGGTTCGCAACGCTGACGCCACGCTATCTGGAAAATCTGGTGGCCCCCGCAACCCCCACCGTTACCCACTGGACCGGCGCTCTTTTTCCAGGGGGAAGCAGCTTCACCATGGTTGGCACCGATCCGGCAACAACCAACAGTCCAACTACTGTGACAGCCTTCGTGATTCCGGTCCGGATCGTCATCAGCCCAACGCCAACCGGCATCTTTGATCCGACGCACGTGCTGCCCAACGGACGCAGCGTAATCCAGAACACAATGTTCTCGCCCATCTTTAACTCAGGCATCGATTTTGTGCAGGGTGGAGTTGACCTGGGCAATACGCAATACATCGATGCTTATCAGCGCGGCAACTTCTGGAGCAATGTTTCCACCAACACGAACTATCACGTCCTGCTGAACCCGGTGGTACTGCCTGAAGTGACCATCTCCGCCCCAACCGGAAAGATTGGGACAGAGTTTGGCGCTCGCGTTGCGCTGGTGGACATCAACACCTTTGATGCCAAGCTGCAACAAATTATCAGCGGCAATACCCAGATTACTCCGGATAGCTTTGTCATTGCATTGACCTACGACACCTATCTAACCTCGGGCGGCTGCTGCATTGGCGGTTATCACAGCGCATTTGGCAGCGCCACCGCTCCCCAGACTTATTCGCATTTCACTTACATTGACAAGGTGGGCGCATTTGCGCAAGACGTCTCTGCGCTATCGCACGAGGTGGGTGAGTGGATGGACGATCCATTCGTCAACACTCCCGGTTGCGGCGGTCTGCTGGAAAATGGCGACCCGCTGGAAGGCCTGACAAACTTTGGCGGCGTCCCTTACACCTTGAATGGGTTCACTTACAATTTGCAGGACCTGGTTTTTCTGCAATATTTCGGGCAGTCGCCATCCACTTCAGTGAACGGGTGGTTTAGCTTCCAGAACGCAGCGGTCGCCGTTTGCTCCAGAGGGCAATAGGAGTCATGAAGAGACAGGCGTGGCGCTGGCAACTCGACGGGCGAGTTCAGGCGCTTTGATTCGACGGCAGGTTTCCTCAAAGTCCGGTCGCGGGCCTTTCCACAAAAGGTCCTCGACCGACTCAAATACCGGCGCATCCAGCCGTAGTGTTGCCAGCGTGCGGAACAGCAATGCATCGTCCCACGCGCTGAATAATGATTCGGATAAAGCGCGCGCCCTTTTGATGGAAGAATGCCAGGCGTGCGAATCTTTGGGAATATCTTCAAGATGGGGATATTGAGATAAGACGAGAGTCGCGGCTTTCAAGCCCCATCCCGCAATGCCGGGATAGCCATCCGCGCTGTCGCCGACCACAGCAAGAAAGTCGGGAATCGACTGCGGCCTGACGCCAAACTTTTCCACCACGCCAGCTTCATCGCGCAGAATATCGCGACGGCGGTCGAGTTGGACAACTCTGTTGCCGGCGACACACTGGCTGAGATCTTTGTCCGGGGTGCAGATCAGCACCTGTCCAACGCGATCGTCGCTGGCTGCTTTGGCTGCTGCCGAGGCAAGCGCATCATCGGCTTCAAAGTAAACTTCCGGCCACACCATCACGCCCATGGATTGCAGAGCTTCTTCAAGAACAGGGAACTGCGAGAGCAGTTCGGCCGGGACGCCTTCACTGGTGTTGTAGCCGGGATAAAGCTCGTTGCGAAAAGATTCCACAACGTGGTCCGTGGCAACCCCCAGATGGGTCGCGCCTTTTTCGATCATGGACACAACGGAAGCCAGCACACCGCGAACCGCGCCAATTTCCTTGCCGCCCGTGTCTTTCGATGAGGGCACGGCAAAGAAGTGGCGGAAAAGTTCATATGTGCCGTCGATCAGGTAAACATCCATGAAGAAGCGATGTTATACGAAGCCTCGGCTTTGTGCTTTGTGGTTTACTCCGTTCGCAACGCTTTCATCGGTGAAATGGATGCCGCGCGACGAGCAGGGATAACGGCCGCGAAAAATGCCGAGATCGCCAGCGCGGTGGCGGCGATGCCGAGGGCAATGGGGTCCCAACTGGAAACGCCGTAAAGCTGGGCAGAGATTAGACGGCCTGCGCCAATGGCCAGCGGCACACCGAGAATCAATCCCGCCAGCACGCGCTTTGACGCTCCGGCAAGCACCATTTGCACCACGTTGACCCGGTCCGCGCCCAGGGCCATACGAATGCCGATTTCCTGGGTGCGCTGTGCAACCGTGTAAGCGGTGACGCCGTACAATCCCACAGCAGCCAGCAAGAGTGCCACGATTCCGAAGAGTCCGGCAAGACTGGCCACGGCGCGCTCTTGATTGAAAGTGAGATCCACCTCCTGCTGCATGGTCCTTACGCTGGTAATGGTGAGGTTGGGATCAACTTCCGCCAGCGCCTGCGTGAGCAGCGGTTCGAGTGTGCCCGGCGGAGTGTTTGTTACCAGCATGATTCCGCTGATGAAGTGCGAGCGCTGTTCAAGCGCTTTCATCAACGCATTCGGGTAGTTTGCGCGCTGCGCCAGGGGCACGTAAAACATGGGACGCGCCGGACGGCTCAAGCCCCAGCCGGCAAACTTTGCGTCACGCACTATGCCCACGATGCGAAATGTTCCTGCGTTCTCCGGCAGATCAATGCCAAAGTGATGGTCCAGCGGCTCTTCACCGTTCTTGAAGAAGCGCTTGACGAAGGCCTCATTGACTACCGCCACAAGTTCGGAGTTCTCACTGTCCGCGGCGGTAAAACCGCGTCCACGCAAGGTAGTTACGCCCAGGTCCTGCAGATAACCTGCACTCACGCGGTCCCATGATGCGCCTGATTCATCTTCCATCTTCGGCAGCGGGTGGCCTTCCACCAGGATCATTTCTCCCCAGTTGTCTGTAAGCGGGTTATACATCGCCACCCCAGCTGCCTGTATTCCCGGCAAGCGCTTGAGCCGTTCTTCAAGCTGGCGGTATAACGCGGCCAGCTGCGCCTGTGAATAACTGGCAGGCGGTGTGTTCAGGGCGACCTCAACCCGTCCCGGGACCTGGTAGCCAAAGTCCTGGTGTTCCAGTTTGTTGAGACTGCGCGCGAGCATGGTGGCGCCGGCCACCAGCACCACTGAGAATGTAGCTTGCACGATAAGCAGCGCTTTACGCGCGAATGAAGACCGGTCACTGTTGCCGCGACCCGATCCACGCAACGCATCCGCGGGATCAGTGCGGGTGGCAAACCATGCCGGCGCCGCGCCGAAGATAATGCCGGTCATCAGCGCCAGAACGAAAGCGAAACCCAGCACAAGGAGCGAGGGAGCGGTGCTGATGGGAAGAAAATGCGCGCTCTGAAAAGCCAGCGCCAGCAGCAGACGCGCGGCAGCGATCGCAACCGCCAAGCCGGCGATGGCGCCGCCAACAGCAAGCAGGACACTTTCCATCAGCGCCTGCAGAACGATTTCTTTTCGCGATGCGCCAATGGCCATGCGGATGGCGGTTTGTCCGCGACGCGCCACACCGCGCGCCAGCAGCAGGTTGGCGACATTGGCACAGGCAATGAGTAGAACCAAGCCACAGACACCAAACAGGATCTGAAGGCTGCGGCCGTACTCTTCTTTCATCACGGCCACACCAGCACCGGCGGGCACAACATTCAGCACCTGCTTGGGAAGCACACGATTGATTTCGGGCATCCAGTTGGCGGGATAGCCGGAATCGTGCTGCATCCATTGCCGTAAAACTCCGGTGAGGCGCGGGGACATTCCCGCGATGGAAGCTCCCGGACGGAGCCGCCCGATCATACGCAACCACGCGGACACGGGCTGCAGCAGCAGAGAGTTGCCGCCATTAATGGTGGGCTCCTGCTGCAGCGGAATCCACATGTCCGCAGGATCGCTGCGCAATGTTTCACCAAAGAACCCCGGCGCGGCCACCCCGATCACGGTGAAAGGGTGTCCATCCAGCATAAAAGTGGAGCCGACAACGGAGGTATCAGCGCCATAAGTGCTCTGCCATGTGTGGTGGCTGAGCACGATCACAGGCGCGGAAGCAGGCTTGTCGTCATCCTCAGTGAACACGCGTCCGCCAAACGCACCCACGCCGAGCGTGGAGAAATAGTTTCCAGTTACGTACTGGGAACGCAGAGGCCGTGACGCGGTCTCTACGCGTTCACGCCGCACGCTTAAGCGCCCCATCCCGGCCTGGACAGCCGCTACCTGCTCAAACTCCGGGGTCTCGGCCTTTAGCCGCTGGAAAAGAGGGAATGAAACCATGTCCCAGCGGTCCTGTGGCCCTCCCGTCACGCAACAGTTATCGCCTTCACCCACGCGGTAGAGCGTGCCGGGATCGGCAACCGGGAGCGATCGCAGCATCACTGCGTGGATCAAGGTAAAGATTGCGGTGGTGCCGCCGATTCCCAGGGCGAGCGTGAGCATGGCTGCCAGGGTGAAAACCGGTGACTGCCGGAACTGGCGCAAAACATAACGAAGATTTCCCAGAAGTTTTTGCATGGCACACCTCTACCTCTTCTGACCAATACGTCTGAAACAAGAAAAGGGTTCCCGCTATTTCGTGTTTTTCGTCATATTAGAGTGAGACCAATATGTCATTCGTCCCTCGATTTACCATGGTCTTTAGGACATTTGCGCAGGACAGTGAATGTTGCTGGCCGCTCCTTTGGAGACTTGACCATGAATGACATCGCCCGCCTGTTTCAAGCATTTCTTGCTCCCGCCATCTTCGTTTCCGCGACTGCGTTGCTGGTGCTCTCCATCAATGTCCGGCTTATGGGCATCGTGAGCCGATTCAGGCAGTATGTGCATGCGCGCCATGATGCCGCCAAGAATGGTCGGCTGCAGGAGGCCGATGCCTATATGGCGCAGATCAACCTGATCGAGGAGCGCGCGGGTATGATCAGGCGCTGCTTTCTCCTGGTACTGATCGCCCTTGCCGCGACGATTGGCTCCTGTCTCCTGCTGGGATTAGGGCTCTACTGGCAGCAGGCCGCGGAGGCGGCGGTGATTATTTTTGTGCTGGCAATGCTTTGCCTGCTGGCAGGAACTTTTTATTACATTCGGGAGGTCAGCGTTTCTTTAAGCTCAGTATGCATTGAAGCATCAGACTCACGGTTCATGGATCTGGGTTCCCAACCTGAAATACACAGGCACGATCCGCTTTAAATATCGTTTATGTTTGCCAGACGGCATGGATTTTGCGGCGCGGCGATACGCTTGCATCACTATAGTTCAGCGGAGTCATTTACCATTAATATATTGAGACTCCAAAACTCCCTCTATGGTTAGCCTTAAAGACATACAAAATGCCCGTTCATTGCTCCGCAACGTTGCGGTGCGTACGCCGCTGGTGCTGTGCAAGCTGCCAGAAGACCGGCAGATTTTTATTAAGCCGGAAAACCTGCAGCCGGTTGGATCATTTAAACTGCGCGGGGCTTACAACAAGATTTCTTCGCTCTCAGCGGAAGAACGCAAACGCGGCGTGGTGGCGCATTCCAGCGGCAATCATGCGCAGGGCGTAGCATTTGCGGCGCGAGCGCTGGGAGTGAAAGCGACGATCGTGATGCCTTCATCGGCGCCGAAGGTAAAGCTGGACGCAACGCGTGCTATGGGTGCGGAAGTTGTGCTGGTAGGACCTGCGAGCGAAGATCGCATCAAGAAAGCGGAAGAGCTTGAGCGAGAACGCGGGCTGGTTCCCGTGCCGCCGTACAACGACGAAAAGATCATTGCCGGGCAAGGAACGATTGGGCTGGAGATTTTTGAGGACATGGCTGAAGTTGAACTGGTGCTTGTCCCGGTTGGCGGTGGAGGATTGATCAGCGGCGTTGCCACGGCGATCAAGGAATCGAACCCGCAAGCCAAGGTGATTGGCGTGGAGCCGGAGTTTGCGGCTGATGCGCAGGCGAGTTTGCGATCGGGACAGATACAAGCCATCTCTGGCGAGAGCGCGGCGCGCACCGCGGCGGACGGGTTGCGGTCACAAAGTATTGGCGAGATAAACTTTGAGCACATCCGCAAATATGTGGATGAGATCATTACAGTGACGGAAGATGAAATCCGGCGGGCGATGCGGCGATTGCTTTTTTCCGGGCGCGTTCTGGCCGAGCCCAGCGGCGCCGTGACCACGGCGGCGGCAATGTTTCACGCGGAAGAGTTGCCGGCAGGCAAGACCGTGGCCGTGCTGACCGGTGGCAATATTGAGCCGCAGCTTTTTTCTGAAATGATTCTGCAAACCGTGTAAGGTAAACCATGGTGACAAACCGCAAAAACTTTTTATTTCTGGTGGCGCTTGCGGGCGCGACTGTTTTGGTGGGCAGAGCGCTTGCCGCCGAAGGTGAACGCGCGACGCTGATTCGCGAAGAATCGTTGTATAGCTCGGCGGGAGCGAATGCGCAGAAGACCGCGCAGGTGGGCCGCGGTTCAGCGCTCACGGTCCTGGAGCGCAGCCAGGCTGACGGCCAGCCGTGGGTGAAAATATCAATGGCGGCAGACCAGCAGGCGCAGGTAAGCAGGGAAGTTACGGGCTGGCTGCCGGCCAAAGCCGTAGTTACCGCTTCTACCGCCAACGGAGACGAAATCATTTTTGGCCAGGCGGTAGATTCTGAACGGCAGGCGGAAGAGCGTGGCGGACGCAAAGGCGCGGCTGACGACGCGTTGCGCTTGTACTCGCGCGTGGCGGAACTATTTCCGGGATCGCCGCTGGCGGCGGAAGGTATGTGGCGCGCGGCGGACATACGCTGGCAGCTGGCGAAGACAGACTTTGTCCGGTCAGGCAAGCCGATGGAAGAGAAATATCTAAGAGAGGTCATCGCGAAGTTTCCGCAGTCGAAGCAGGCGGAACTGGCTGCGTACGATCTGCTCGACGGCCAGCTCTGTCCGGAATGGCGCGGGCAGGCAGAGTGTCCAGCGAAGGAAGCGGCGCTATATGAGCAGTATGCGCATGAGCATCCGCAGTCGCCCAAGGCGGCGGAAGCTTTATACAATGCGGCCTGGCGGCACGCGGCTCTCACTGATATCTATCGCATTAATAATGATCGCGAGAAGAGCGAAGCGGCGCGCAAAAAGAGCATTGCGCTGGCGCAGCAGGTACAGAGCCAGCAACAGGACGTCGATTGGAAAATGCGATCAACAGATTTGATCTACAAGCTGGAAAAGAAAATCCCGGTCTTTAGCGCGGCGGTTGACTCAGGAGAAACGAAATGAAGCTGAAAACAGGCGCGCTGCTGCTGGCCATTTTCTGCTCTTCCATCCTGCTGGCGCAGCAGAAAGAACAAGGGACCGTCATCAATGAAGTGCAGATGTACGTCTCACCGGACTTGAACTCGCAAAAGCTGGCGCGGGCGACGCGAGGAAGGGACGTTCCGCTGGTGATGGAACGCACCAAGATTGGCGAACACACGTGGGCTCACGTTCTGATTGTGGTGGACGTTAACCGTGACGCGGAAACCACGCGCCAGATTTCTGGCTGGGTGCCAAGCAACGTAGTGATCAGCACGGCGACGCCGAACGGCGACCAGATTATCTTTGGCGAAGCCGTGGACTCAGAAAACCAGGCCGAGCTGCGCGGCGGACGCAGGCACGCCGCGGAAGACGCCATGCGGCTTTACTATCGCGTTTACGATTACTGGCCCGCCTCGCCGCTTGCGGGTGAAGCCTTGTGGCGCGCGGCAGACATCCGCTGGCAGCTGGAAAAAGCCGACGAAAGCTTGCGCCCTTCATCGCAGGAAATGAGTCCTGACATGCGCACGCCCATCGAC
The DNA here is from genome assembly GCA_027307045.1 of Acidobacteriaceae bacterium. GTDB lineage: Bacteria > Acidobacteriota > Terriglobia > Terriglobales > Acidobacteriaceae > Angelobacter. The sequence goes on along the minus strand of DAHUXR010000048.1, from coordinate 2,134 downwards.
GACGAGAACATGAAGCTGGTGATGAAAAAGTTTCCGCGCACAAAGTGGTCCGATCTTGCGGCGTATGACATGATCGACAACAAGCTCTGCGGATCGTGGAAGGGCGAGACGCACTGTCCGGAAAAAGAATCCGAGCTGTATGAAAAATATGCGCGCGAGCATCCGCAATCTCCCAAGGTGGCGGAAGCGCTGTTTAACGCGGCGTGGCGGCAAGCCGCTCTGGTGCAGATGTACGGCGCGCAGCACGATAAAGAACGCGACAAAGCGCGCAAAAAAGCCATGGACCTGGCGCAGGAGCTTGCGGCCAAGTCGGCGGCGGGCGATCCCAAACTGGTGGACTGGAAGCCGCGCGCCACGGAACTGATCTACGCAATGCAGCAAGGTATTCCCACCTACACCGCTGAACCTGATCGCAAATAACCCGGAGGAGTTTTGCACGACTATCTACTCTCTTTATTCTTAGGCATTGTTGAAGGTCTAACAGAGTTTTTGCCGGTCAGTTCCACGGCGCACCTGCGCATCACAGAAGCGCTGCTGCGCATCCATCTCGACGATCCGTTCTGGAAGATGTATTCCATCGTGATCCAGCTTGGCGCAATCCTCTGCCTGCCGATATATTTCCGCGCGCGCATTGCCCGCTTTCTGTCGACGTTCCCTCGCGGTGAGCGCCAGGACCGCACCGCGCTCACGCATCCGCTTTCACTGGTGATGATCGCGTTTGTCTGCACCGCAGTGCCGTCACTGCTGCTGACCAAACTGATCGGCAAGCATCTTGAAAGCCTGACCGTGATGGGCGTCTCGCTGCTCGTCGGCGGCGTCGTCATGTGGATCGTCGACGCTTATTTCGGTTCGCCTCGCACCGTGGGCCGCCACATGACGGAACGCATGGAAGACGTTTCGCTCATCCAGGCCATCTGGATCGGCATCTGCCAGGTTGCGTCGGCGGTTTTTCCGGGCACCTCTCGCTCCATGTCCACCATCGCCGCCGGACAGGTGGCCGGCATGTCCCGCACCGCCGCTCTGGAATTTTCTTTCTTTCTCTCCATGCCCACCATGATCGCCGCCACCGGCTATGACCTGCTCAAAACCTTCCATCCCAAACACGGCGCAGAAGCCCTGGGCCGCATGCCCGTTGGCGGCCATGAGTGGACTGTGCTCGTCATCGGCTTCGTCGTGTCATTCATCGTGGCCTTGGCCGTGGTGGCATGGTTCATGAACTGGGTCCGCCAGCGGGGATTCACGCCATTCGCCATCTACCGGATCGTCGTCGGCATCGCGGTGCTGGTCTGGGTGATGAGAGGGTAGCCAGTTTCCGACTTTCCGACCTTGGCTGTCCTTCGCGTCTCCGCGCCTCCACGGTTCGGCTTTGGTTTTCCGATCACGTGTGGCACAGCCGACCACGGCTGTGGATCTTGGCTTAGCTCTTTCCTGATCAGTTGTCATCAGTGTTGATCAGCGGTGAGCTTTTGCTTTTCCGATCACGCGCGGCATAGGCGCCGATTTCCGATCACCGGATCACCCGATCTCGTTTCCCAAACGTTATCTTCTAGTTACTATTTATGACCTCCCCTACCCCCTCCCTTATATCCCAGATCATCCCAGTTTGGCGTAGTTTCATCCCATGCCCGCTCATGGATCGATTCCAGCAAACCCACGTTCCCAGACTATCGCGATTGTTACTACTTGATAAATGGGCGACGATGCTGCATCCTAGCCGATTTCAATGGCTGATTCAAGCGCGAAATAGTACATCTGTTAAGCGCGCCTAAAGCACAATCTCCTTCCCGAGGGGTGGCGCCCGCTCGCAAGCCCTACATTTAAACCCTAAGTCCCGGCTGTTGCATTGCTAGAGAAGTAAGTGGCAGCTCGTTGCGGATAGTAGTTAAGAGATTGTAGATCCGGTTTTGGTTTCCGGAAATAAATATCAGGATTAATTGAAAACCAGATCTGCTTGCGATACATTGCCCTCCATGGCTTCCGCCATTCGAATTGCGAGGCACCCGGCGGAAACTTCATTACATCGTTTACGAACTCTAACCTCTAACCCGCCGGTGGCGGCCCACTCTTTCCCAACCTCCATTCACTCCATTCCGGGGAGTGCCGCCATACCGGGTCCCCAAGAAATCAGGTTGTT
>DAHUXR010000047.1 GCA_027307045.1 Acidobacteriaceae bacterium | reverse complement strand
AAAACTTCGGCATTGTGTTCTTGACCAAAGAATCGGTGATCACAGCAGTCCCATCATCTTCCAATATCCCGCAGCCAGCGCCAGAGCCGCCAACGCAACTAAACCATAGACCGTCGCCAGACGAGCGCGCTGGCCGGCGGTGAAGGCCAGACCTTCAGTGATGTTTTCACCCATGGCGATCCATATGTTCTGGTAAGACGCCCAGAAAGGTACCGCAGTAATAAGGATAGCGGCCATGGTGACGAGCGGAACAATGCCGGCGTGGGCGGCAACTTCCACCACGGGGAGAAAGACCATGGGGATGGCGAGCATGCCGGAGGGATCGAGAAAGCTAGCCAGGTACATGACCAACCCCACGACCAGAAGAAACAGCACGGGAATTCCCACAAGGTGCGTGACCGAGGGCAGGACCAGCGCGGCAAGCCAGTCAGTGACTTTATATTCCTGCACCACGCCGGCCAGGCTGAAGACGCCGCCCATAAAAAGGACGAGCGGCCAGGAAATTCCGGTGCTGATGTCTTTATCGCGCACGATGCCGCAGAGCGCGAAGACCGCCAGGCCAAACATGCCGATAAGAAAAGATGGAAGGTGGTGGTAGCGGTCAGTGGCCCAGAAAGCAATGGAGCCGAGCACGATGGCGGCGGTGATCAGTTCGCCGCGCGTGATCTTGCCCAAGGCGTTCAGGCGTTCGCGTCCAAAGCTGGCGGGGACATTGAGCGGCGCTTCCGGCTTTAAGGCCACGCGGTTCAGAAAAATCAACGCCACGCAGATGACCAGCACCGGCAGCGTGAGGACCTGCGCATAGCCGAGCCAGCTAATGGGTAATTGCCGGGCGTGAAAAATCTGGTCGACGACGGGACCGAAGAGCGATCCATAAAGAAAGGCGCAGCCGGGAAAGACCGCCATCTCAACGCAGGTGATCATGATGAGCGCGGAGCCGCGACTGCGCGGCGCCAGTCCAACGGATTTGACCAGCGCCCACGCGATCGGGACCATGATGGCAGTGCGCACGGTCATCGACGGAATGCCCAGCGCCAGCACTGCGCCGATCACGAGAAAGGCAGAAGTTACTCCGGTGTACGTGCCGGGAAAAAGCGCGAGCACGTAATACGACATGCGCTGGGCCAGCCCGGTGTGCTGCATGGCAAAGCCATAAAAAAGCACGCAGACCAATACCCAGAATCCGCCGCTGGAAAAGCCGCTGAAAACCGAGGGCGGCCGCACGCCGGAGAGCAGCATGAGGCCCATCATGAGGATGGAGACGAATCCGGGATTGATGACCTGAAAGACCCAGAGCACCACGGTGAAAGCGGTGATCTGGAGGATGAGGCGCGCGGGCGCGGTGAGTCCGTGGGTGAGCGGCAGCCAGTGAAGAGCAAGGCCAAGCGAGACGGCCAGAGTGAGGCGTCCCCATTTTCCGGCCCATTTGAGGTCGCTTCGTGGAGCGGGTTGGATGGCGGCGGCGGACATGGGTTTGTTGATGAGGCAGTACAGTGTACGCGAGAACGTGGAGAGTTGAGTTTATTTTCGATCGCGCAGGATTGCGGCCATGCAGAAAGAAATCACTCTTTAAAGCATTTTCAAAGAATGAGGAAAGATACCTCGGCGGCTAAAGCCGGAGCATATACAGGCGTTATCGCAGGCCTAAAGGGCCTGCTCCACCCCGCGGCGGTCTACGTTTTCGCTGGAAAACGCTTTAGGCACGGCTACGGGCGCTCTTCTTTTGCCGCAGCGGGTGAATGCCTCTTCTCCATCGATGGGTTGGGTTCTCCCACGCTTATTGTCGTCGTAGCGACCGTCGAGCTTGCTACCGACCCGCGAAAGCTCTGTCAGATATCCGGTTATCGCGTCCTGCACAAGGTCTTCCTTCGCGCGTCCGGTTTGTGCGGAAAGCTGATTCAGCTTTGCCTCCAAGTCGGGCGTTAAACGGACTTCCACATGCCAAAGCGTAGGCAATTCGGGCGTGGCTGTCAATTACATTAGGTAACGCAGCAGCAACCGACGACGCGGTGATTCTTTAGCCAAGGACTAAAGCCCGAGTGAATTTGAGGCACTTATGCGACGATTGAACTCGTGTTGACACCTGTTTTGCTTGAGGATTTATCGGTAGAACGCCTTGCGGCGGCATGGTACGGGGAAACATTCTTGGGATACTTCGACTCCTCCTCGGTTCGCGTTGCTTCCTCGGAGTCGCTCAGGATGACAGAGGGTTACGGGCATCGTTACGGCACGACTAAAGTCGTGCCCTGACACTTGTATCGCTCTCAAGAAGATCAATGTCTGTAAAGTTTTCCGGACTTGGCAGCGCTACCGCGCTCTCATCACCATCACGTCCGTTGATTTAACCAGGGCGGCGGCGATCTGGCCTTTTTCCAGTCGCATCTCGCGCACCGCGTCGGCGGTGATGATGGCGGTGAGGCGCTGGCCGCCGATGGAGAGCGTGACCTGCGCCATCAGGCCTTCGATCTTTAACTCCACGACGCGTCCCACAAGTTGGTTGCGTCCGCTGATGGTGCGGAAACTTTCTCTTCGCGTTTGTACGGTACCGCGTTGTGGAACGGCGGGCAGCAGGCGGTCAATTTCCGTTTCTGGAATGCGATGATGTCCGCCAGGAGTTTTTACGGTCTTGATTTTGCCTTTGTAGATCCACTGTTTGAGCGCGGGATAACTCACGCCCAGGACCTTGCATGCATCGCGCAGAGGATAAAGTTTTTTTGGCGGTTCAGATCGCATTGCGTCAACTCCTTTTGTCTCATAAGAACGCTCTCACGAGGTTCAATCGGTCCACGATCCGGAAATGTGTGCGCAGCCGAGGGCGGCTGCGATCGACGATCAAGAAACATGGGCGCAGCCGAGGGCGGCTGCGGTCCCCAAATGTCATTTATTCTCACAGCGGCGCCAGCAACGATCCCAGCAGCGGTGTCGCCGGTGCGTTGTAAAGTTCAGTCCACGTGCCACGCTGCACGATTTTGCCTTGCTCAAGCACGATGGCCTGCTGTGGGCAGAGACGCTTCAATACTTCGGCCTGATGATCGACGGCGATCATGCTGAAGCCGATCTGCCGGCTCCAGAAGATGAGATCGTCAATCAACTCGCGGACAAGCTGGCGGTCGAGCCCGGCAAAAGGTTCGTCGAGCAGGACGAGAGGCGGCTTGCGCGCAAGCATCCGCGCCAAAGCAACGCGGCGCGCCTGTCCGCCGGAGATGAGCGCGGCGGGTGCGTGCCACAGCGGGTCAAGTTGCAGGCGATCGCGCAAAGTGGCGATCCATTGCTGTTGCCGCGCGGTGGCGGCCAGAGCTTTTGCAATTCCAAAATAAATATTTTCACTGACGCTCAGGTGAGGGAAGAGGCCGGGCTCCTGCGTCATGTAGCCGAGTGCGCGGCGATGCAGCGGCAGCGAAGGCGGAAAAAGTTGGAGGCCGTTGAGCTGCACAAAGCCGTCATCGGGCTGCTCAATGCCGGCGATGCATGCAAGCACTGTGCTCTTGCCCGCGCCAGACGCGCCGAACAATCCCACGGCGGTGCCGGGTTCCAGTTCCAGAGTGACGTTGACCTCCAGGTCGCGGCGGTTTTTGATGATGTGGGCTTTAAGCATGGCGATTTCTCTGGGCCAGCACATGCACCAGCCACGGCAGCGGCAGCGCGACGGCCAGAAAGACAACCAGCAGCGGCATCACCGCGGGCAATCCAAAGCTTTGCAGGTTCACCCACAATTGCACTGGCATGCCGGAAGGATAATAAGCGGTGACGACAACTGCGCCAAATTCTCCTATGGCGCGAACCCAGGCGATGCTGAGGGCCACCGCCAGTCCCAAACGCGAGAGCGGCAAAGTGACGCGCAGAAAAACTTTTGCCGGCGGAAGGCCAAGCAGAGCTGCCTGCTTTTGCAGGATCGTCGGAACGGCGTCAAACGCGGCGACGGCGCCCAGAACGTAATAACCCATGCCGACATAAATCTGCGTGACGATAAAAGCAGCGGCGCTGTTGGTTAGGCGCAGGTCAAGATGCTCAAGAATCGCGCCAAGAGAACCGTACGGACCAAAGGCCAGCGTGAGCAGAATGCCGAGCGCAAGAGGCGGCAGAAGAATCGGAACCAGCAAGATGGCTTGCCACCAGAGACGCTCGCGAGTGGAGCAGCGCGCAATGTAAGCGGCGACCGGCGTGCCCACGGCGACAATGATCACCATCGCAAAGCCGGTGAGCAGAAGCGAAACACGGACAGATGCCAGCGCTGGGCCGCGAACTTCCGCGCCCCATTGCCATGGGCCAATGCGAGCAAGCAGCGCGGTAAACGGATACAACAACGCCAGCGCAAACAGCGCCGAGAAACCGCGGGCCATCCAGTGGCGTGACGTACTCATGCGCGTAGTCCGGAGGCTGCTCCGGAAGGACCATAGTGATAGCGGCGGAAGATAGCCTGCGCTTCCGCGCCCGTGAGCCATTCGACGAAAGCCTCTGCGCCTTTTTTGCTGGGCGCATCTTTCAGCGCGGCGGCGTAAAAGATCAGCGGCTCAGGCTGATACGTTTTGCCGTTCACAGTCAGGCTGATTTCAGGATGATCGGCATGGACGCGCTCTCCGCTCAGGTTGATTTCCGGTTGCAGCGCGATGTAAGGAAGATTGAAAGGGCCAGGCTGCGTTTTGTATGCCGATGCGGCATCGAGCTCACCGCTTTGCAATCGCGCCTGGACGGTGGGCTCAGTAAAGATCTGCTGCGGGTTGATGGTGGGCCCAAGAATCTTTGCCGCCATGCCGGGACGCCTAAGAAGTTTCTCAGCCAGCATCAGCGTAAAAATAATGTTGCGGCCCTGCGGATCGGTAACGGGATCGGTGCGGCCGAAGCGTAAGCCGGGTTCCTGCAGCAGTTGCCACCACGTAACGGCAGGGCCAGGCCGGCGATCCTCTTTTATTCCGGCTGGCACGGGACCTAATATCTCACTGCCCGCGATCCGTGCGGCGACTGCGAACTTCTCCGCAAATTTGCTTTTCGGACTGTACGCTATCACCATCTCCGTGCGCGCGATGGGCTGTGCGATCTCAGCTTTGCCGGCGCGCAACACCGTCAACATGGGAGCGGGTGTCACGGAGATAAAAACGTCCGGGCGAATGCTGCCGCCTACGATCAACTGGGCCAGCGCGTTGGAACCCTGAGCGCGGCCATGCAGGTCGAGATTAAGGGCCTGCGCCGCTAACGATTTCAACGGGCCTTCCATCAGCGATCCCATGGATCCCGCGTAGGCCACATCGAGCGGGGACAATGAATCCGCCAGCGCCGATAGTGGCCGGAAGCCGAACGCCGCGCCCGCGCCGAACGTCAACGCGCGCGCAAGAAGCCGGCGTCGCGTCAGGGCGGCAGATGATCTTGCAGGCAAAGTGGCGCAGTATTGCAATTTGCAGTTGCTCCTGGGGGGATATATGATTTAATACGATTCAAATCAATACTGTCAACCACATCTAACCGCTGCTAAATCCGGTACCCGCGTTGCGGTACACTTACTGCCGTTCAATCAGCCGCCATGGAGCACGGTTTGAATCCTTCGTCTTTCCCGCCAGGAATGCCAGCGCCACGCAAGGCCGGCCACGGATGCGTGGTGCAGGTCCTGGCCGCGCTTGTGTTTGGCGTCGCGGTGCTCATGGGCATCATGGCAGTTTTTACGCCGTGGGGCTTTTATATGGGCGGCCATTTCCACATCATCCCGCAGTGGTCGGGCTGGGGGCGGATGCATTCCAATATCGCCGGCGACTACGCCGTGTTGATGACCTTTTCTCCCAAGACCGGCAGGCACATGGGACTGACGCATGTTACCGGCAACGCCGTGATTTGCACCCCGCGCGGAGAAAAATTCAACCTCAGGCTTGGCGGCGACTTTCAAAACCCTCACGGCATCGATCTTCAGGGTAAGACGGCGCATATTTATGCCTCCAATTACTCCACCTTCAGCGGCAGCACCGCGCCATCGCTTGATTTCCGGGGCAAGTGGAACAACCCTGACCTGGTGCTTGACGACGGCGGCTCGCTCAACCGCGCTTTTGATCCCGGCGGCGCGCTGGTCACGAATCACCATATGCGTCCTTACAAACAAGAGGTGGTGCCTCTTACCCTGCAGGAAGGCGGCAAATCGGATTTCAACGCCGCCTGCGCCGCGCTGAAGGGCAAGTAAGCTCCCAACGCTGGGTAGCGGCACAGTTTTGTCGAAAGGCTCATCGCTGGCGCGATGACGTCCGCCGGCTGCTGGCCACCTGCGGCCCGGCTGCGCGATAATGGAACCCTTTCAGGAAAGGACAATTCATCATGACCATCAAACATTTTTCCGCACTAGCGCTCAGCGCATTCATCTTCGCGGCGTTCGCCCTGGCGCAGCCGATGGCTGCATCCGCTCCCCAACCTGGGCTCACTGCTTCCGCCAACGCTCAGTCGACGCCCGCTACTTCCGCTCAGCAGCCGTCCGCCGCTTCCGCCCAGCCGCAGCAGCAGCCCCAAGACAAGAGCAAGCGTCCCAGCCCTCCCGGCACCGCTGACTGCACCATCAACGGCAAGAAAGTCACCATTGATTACAGCCGTCCTTCTCTTAAGGGCAGAAAACTGGGGACAGATCTTGCGCCCTACGGAAAAGTCTGGCGTACCGGCGCCAATGAAGCCACCACGCTCACCACGGCCACCGCGCTCGATATCGGCGGCGCCAAGGTCCCGGCCGGCACTTACACCCTGTACACGCTCCCTTCAGAAGGCACATGGAAGCTCATCATCAACAAGCAAACCGGGCAGTGGGGCACCGAATACCATCAGGAGCAGGACCTGGCGCGCGTGGACATGAAGAAACAGGAGATCGTGGTGCCCGTTGAGCAGTTCACCATCGCCCTGGACCAGGATTCCAACGACAGCGCCGACCTGAACATGGAATGGGAGAAGACCCGGGTCTTCGTGACCATCCGGGCGCAGTAGAGTTTTGGGGCGATTGGGTATTTGAACCCGGCAGATAGGGTGCTTGAAATAATGCAATCAGCTTGACGGATTGAACACGTTATCAGACGTTAAATAATAGATTCTAAAGAAGAAAACTGTTGACTTGTTCGTGCCGATTTCGCTATAGTAGGCGAAGCTAGCCGGGAGCGGCGCCGGCGAAACCTCCGAAAGATTGGAGGACCGTGAAAAGCGGAAAAAGGCCTGCAACTCTGCGGTCAGTGGGCCATCGTATCGCCCACAAGTTACTGCGGCCCCGAGGATCTTGGAGTGTGCCAGTTGGATGGGCACGCTTGGCGATGACCGCCATCCTGGTTCGGTGGCCGTGGTGTGCGAAAAAGCAGTTAGCAAATAGCAGCTGGCAATTAGCTTTTGTGTTTGAGCTGCATTCATCGATTCGATCCCATAGAAAATTCGGACGGACACTGAACGCACAGGCGAGCCGCCTGCGCTCCACGATCATGCAAGTAAACGGCGGTACTTAAATTTTCACCGGCAAGAGTGCCGGTGCCACTGAACCAAAACAACTTTGAAATCGGGCCACCCAAAAATGGGTGGCCTTTCTTATTGGAGGACAACATGCACAAACGAGACGAGATTATTGCGGCGATCAAGAAATGCGCGGAGAGACTGGGCCGCGCGCCGAGCCAGGCGGAGTTTCGGCGGGCGTCGAAGATCAGCTGGTATCAGGTGTACAAACATTTCCGCGGGATGCGGCAGGCAGTCCGGGCGGCGGGACTGGAGCCGGGGCCGCGAGGCGGCGCGCTGGACGTGAACGCGCTGACGCTGGATTGGGCGCGCGTGGTGCGCAAGCTGGGTCGGCTGCCCAGTCGCGCGGAATATTCCGAACATGGAATCCATCATGCAGGAACGTTGCACGCGCGCATCGTCTGGAGCCAGATGGCGCACAAGTTTGTGCTGCTGGTAAGGGAGTTTCATCTGGAGCGCGAGTGGGCGGACGTGGTGAAGACTGTGGTGAGCAAATTTCCGCTGCTGGAAACAAGCATTCAGCGGTCAGCACTCGGCACTCAGCCGGAGGAGAGCAATTGGCAATCAGCAAATAGCAATTGGCAAAAACCATTCACCGCAGAGGACGCCGAGCCACCCCATCAAGCCAAACCCGTGCTTGCCGGGGGCCCCGGTGACGCAAAGGAAAACTTTGCCGCAGATTGGCGCAGAGAGACGCAGATCGGAGAGGTTGACCGCGAATTAACGCGAAGCGGCACGAATGAAAATCGGGAACCACAGAGCGCACAGAGGCGCACGGGTGCTGGAGAAATGCCAGAGCCAGAATGTCTACCACTGATGGCCACTGATCGGCAACACAGCGGGATGAAGTTGGGGAAGGTGGTGGCGGCGGCACTGGCGATTGAGATATTGATGGCGATGGAAAGAAGCGCTCAGCAATCAGCACAAAGAAGCATTCAGCCGTCAGCACTCAGCAGTCAGCCGGAGGGGAGCAATCGGCAATTAGAAGGCAGCAACCGGCAATTAGCAAATAGCAATTGGCAAGATCAAAACCAAGATCAAAATCAAAACGTAGAGCGAGATGAAGATCAAAACCTTGAACCCCAGAGGGCGCAAAGCAACACAGAGGAAATGCATGAGCTGGCGGATAGACACGGGGCTCTTGCTGACGGGCAAGCACCGTGTGGGCGGGCGGTGGTGTATGGAGAGCCGCTGGGGCTGGCGGCGATGGCGCATGCGCCGACAAACGAGCTAGGCGTGCTATTTCTGTTTGGAATTGTGGCGGCGGACCTGGGGTTCCGGGTGGAGCGGTTGCAGGCGGCGTTTCCGGATTGCGAGGCCAAGCGAGAGGTCGCGCCGGGAAAGTGGGAACTGGTGTTTATTGAGCTGGAGATCTACAGCAGGAATTTCAAATTGCATCGGCACAACCCCAGAGGGTGCCATGCGATTGTGTGCTGGAAGCATAACTGGCCAGATTGCCCGGAGTGGCTGGAGGTGATTGAGTTGAGCAAAGTGGTGAAGAGATTGGGTGAACGGGAGATCGGGTAATCGGGAAATCGGGAAATATCGAAAAGCGGAAGCGAACCGCGGAGGCGCGGAGAAGAGCGCCCACGAATGAAGGGGAATGGTACGCAAATAGGCGCTTTAGGATAGCTGTTTATCCTCTGATCCGGGTTTCGGTTTTGCAGTGACGCGCGGCACAATTGGCCGGATTGCCCTGAAGAGAATGGAGGCGATTGAGTTGAGCAATGTGGGAAGTGAGGGGGGAGACGATACTTTGGGCATCGGCTAGAATCTTGTGGCACAGCCGCCCACGGCTGTGGGGTTTTGCAAAACAAGAATGAAAATCCGTAAGTATGACTACCGCCGCAACCTGCCTCACATAGAAAGACCCGGCGGCGCGATCTCGCGCTGAAACACTGCTTGCACGATCATGGCACGAAGATGCAGCTATACATCGCTGTTGTGATGCCCGATCACGTGCACCTGATCTTTATGCCGCTGGAAGACGAAAAACATGAGACCTTCAGCTTTGAGGAAATCGTCGGCCCTATTAAGGGCGCGTCCGCTCACTCCATCAATAAAGCTTTAAAAAGATCCGGAACGGTTTGGCAGGATGAATCGTTTGACCATGCAGTGAGGCATGCGGACAGTCTGGAACAGAAGATCGAATACGTCCGGCAAAATCCTGTAAGAAAAGGGTTGGTCTCCAAACCGGAAGAATACCCATGGCTGTGGGAGCCGGAATCATAAATATAGACACACAGGCCATTCACATGGTTAAAAGCCAAGCACAGCCGAGGGTGGCTGTGCCACATAAGCATGGCAGTCTCCAGCTTTCTCCTGGTGCGCTGGCAGGATTTTTCCGAACCAAGGCTAAGACCGGGGCTTCTGCATGAGATCAACTCCTTCCAAAAGGCACTTAATCTCCCTTTCAGCAAAGATATGGCAATAGAGTCTTGTCAATAACGCTGGCCTGCGTAATCGGAAAGGCACGCTTCGCCGCGGAGGCGCGGAGAAGACCGAGAGTGGCTGCGAATGAGCTACTGATCTACTAGTTTTTTCTCCGCGAGCTTGGCGAGGATGGCGTAGTCGGCAAGGTCGTTTGGGCATGCTTCATGCACTTCCGTTCCGCACGTGAAAGCAATTCTGACGGACGAAGTCCGAAGCTGCCTGCCATGGCGATCACTAGGGCCATCTCGTGCATCATGGAGAAGTCGTCCGCTGTGCTGCGATACACTACTTCTCAAATGACCACAGTCGCCACACACAGACAATCACAATCAAAGATCGGCGGCCTCGCGCGGCTCGTGCTGGTGTTCGTGCTCGGTGGCGTCGCAGTGGCAGGTGTTATGGCGGTGATGGCGCCGTGGGGGTTCTACATGGGCGGCCGCTTCCATGCGATACCATTATGGCAGGGCTGGGGACGGATCCACTCAAACAGCGCCGGCGGCGACTATGTTGTCTATGTCTGGTTCTGGCCTGATCACGGCAAATTTCGCCAGCTTGCGTACGTACAAGGCAGAGCCCTGGTCTGCACGCCGCGCGGCGAAAGGTTCAACCTTGAACTGGGTGGCGACTTTGAAAAGCCCCCAGGGACCGACTCCAACGGCAGGAAAGTCAGCATTTATATGTTCAACCGGAGCGTAAGAAAGCAGCTGACAGGCGCGGACCGCAGGCCGGAACTGGAACTGCGCGGCAAGTGGAACAATCCTGATCTGGTGCTCGACGATCATGGATCGGTGGCGCGCAACTTTGATCACGACGCGAAGCTCTATGCCACAGGGGCCTCACGCCCGTACATGGAAGAGGTCTCACCGGTAACGCTGCATGAAGGCGGCAAGAGTGAGTTTGATGCGGCATGCGCGGCCGTGAAGACGCGCTGACAGAATTCCTGCCGGAGTACGCAGATGGCCGCCGATCAGACGGGTAAACCGCAGGGGACATGAAGAGACGTAAGAAAAAGGCGCCCCTCGTCGCAGCGCCTTCAGATCAGTGTTGATCGGTGTAATCAGCGGTTAAGCTTCGCTTTACTGTTTTGAGAGCGTGCCGCTGCCGGAGTCGCCATTGCAGAGGCCGCCGCTCACGGTATAAGTGCCGGTCATCTGCGTGGGCGAAGCGGGGTTGGTCAAAAAGCCGACGAACTCCACGGTGCTGCCGTCATTGTTCTTGAGAATCACGTCATTGGTGCGCCCGGAGATGGCGCTGCCGGTGGCCGTGGTCCCGGAAGCAAAACATGGCGAGCCGGAATAAGTTGCAGTGCCGGTGAGGGGAAAAAGGCCATTGGCGTCCGCCGTGCCTTCAGTAATTACGGCCGTAGTGATTACCGTGGGATTGGCGACGACGCTGGAGACAAACGCGCCTTTCCACGTTCCGTTGACGGAAGGAACAAGCACGCCCGTGATATTGCCTTTGTCTCCCCCGGCGCAGCCTGTGCCGGTAACGGCATAAGTCCCGCTGAGCGACGTGGCGTTGCCGGAAAGCGTGGCGCCAATAGTTTGCGATGCGATGGCGGCTGAAGTTACGGTTGCCGTGGGCCCGCTGATATTGCCCGTGATTGGCACCGGAGTGCTGGCTGAAAAGCACGCTGAGTTGATTACATGCAGGCCGCCGGCGATACTGTTCCCGGTTTGCACCACGTTGCCACCAATCAGGAAGCTTGGCCCGCTGCTGGAGGCCGCGGAAAAATCCCAGTTACCCGGCGTGAGAGCGAGTTGAGGAACCGGCGTGGGCGTGGGGGCCGGGGTGGAGCTTCCTCCTCCGCAGCCTGAAAGCAAGAGACAGAAAGTGGCAATGGCAATGTGGACAGGGCGCAAAAGCTTTTCCTCCATGGGCGTGGTGAGTCTAAAGGGGCGATAAAAAATCTATTTTTTGCGATACGTGTGCACGAGTGTACCGCAGGCGGTGCAAGCCAGCGCAAAAAAATTGGTTACCTAAGTAATGAGCCAGCACTCAGCCCTCAGCAGTCAGCCAAAACAAAGTGCGGAAAAGATCGCAAAGAAAAAACCCTCGCCGCAGATTTCGCAGATGAACGCAGATTTAAGCAAAACTTATCACGGATGACATGGACCAAATTTTTACCGCAGAGGACGCAAAGATCGCAAAGAGAAAGGCGCCGCGTTTCTGCAGCGCCTTCTCCAGATAAGTATTGGTCCGTATAAATCAGTGGTAAAACAATTTAGTCGTCGTCATCATCTTCCTTGTCCTTCGCGGTTTCGGCGACATTTTTTGCCATGCTGCTTGTCCACCGGCAGACGTTCTGTACTTCTTCACGGGTGAGTTTGGCCTGGGGGTGCATCAGCGTGTAAGTTGCCACGGGCATTTCGCCATCAGTTACCTCTGAGCAGATCTTGCCCAGCAGTTTGCCGGGCTCTTTTTCCTTGCTTGCGCCCCATTCGGATAGGTTCAGTTCTTCGCGGCCCTGATTCACGTCGCGCGCTACAAGCCATGAAACCGGCGCAACGTTGCTATACCATGGCCACTCCGTGCGGTTGGAATGGCAATCATTGCAGGCGCGGGACAAAGTAGCCATGACCGCCGGGTCCATCTGCATGTGCGCGCCGATTTCTTTTTGCGGATCAATGGGTGGATTGGTCCTGGCGGGGCGCACAACCTGTGCCGCCACCACCAGGGCAATCAGTGTAATGAGCGATAGCTTCAGCCATTTTTTCATCGCAATACTCCTGTTTGTTCAAGCGACGCCACGGCTTTGTTCAAGCGACGCCACTGCAATGAGTGCGGCAGCCTTACTTGCCCGGCGCGCCCTGGCTTTTGGTTTCAAGCGCGGCTAAAGCCTTACGGAATTCGTCCCGATGGACGGCTTCATCCTTGCCGACTTCTTCAAAGCGTTTGAATGCTTCAGCGTCGCCCGCCGCTTTGGCTTCTCTCGCAAACTGGGGATACATGGTGTTGGTCTCATAGGATTCGCCCTTGATGGCGTCCTTCAGGTTTTCCTGGTCAGTGCCGACAAGTCCGGCAAGCTCCGCATGCTCACGCAGGTGTTCCGTGAGCTCCATCTTGGCGGTTTTCTCAAAGAGATCCGCCAATTGAGTGTTTCCGTTTTTGCGGGCCTGCTCAGCAAACAATGAATATTTTGCGTAGGCAAAGGCTTCACCGTGCATGGCCGTGGAGAGATTTGCCTTGGTCTGGGCATGCAAGGCAGGCTGCTTGTCCGCAGTTGCGCGCCCCAGGACAAAAAGAGCCGCTCCTAAAACGAGCATCAAAACCGAGAATTTAAGTTTCATCGCTGGTACTCCTTCTGATGGCCGCGTTTATTTGCTGTCCAAATACCGCTGCCTATAATCAGTTTCGTGCTTACCAGCCAGGTTTGAAGTGACGGCCATCACGGCCAAGTGTGAGCGCACGTGGTACTCACGATTCGGGCGCGATCGGAGAACCCATTTCACCGCAGAGGACGCAAAGATCGCAAAGAAAAAGGATCGCAAAGAAGCACTGAGCAGTCAGCACTCAACATTCAGCCAAAACAAAAGGCGCCGCTCGTCGCAGCGCCTTGAATTTCAATTGTCTTCCTCCGTGTCTCCGTGGTGGGTGTTAAGCTTCGCGTATCCCATCCATGAAAGCCTTCAACTTGCGCGAGCGCGATGGATGCCGCAGTTTGCGCAGCGCCTTGGCTTCAATCTGGCGGATGCGTTCGCGCGTGACGGCAAACGACTGGCCCACCTCTTCAAGAGTGTGCTCGGAGCCATCTTCAAGACCAAAGCGCATCTTGATGACTTTTTCTTCGCGCGGCGTGAGCGTGCGCAGCACCTGCGCGGTCTGGTCCTTGAGGTTGACGTTGATGACGGCCTCAGCGGGCGAGACCATGGAGCGATCTTCGATGAAGTCGCCCAGGTGCGAATCTTCCTCTTCACCGATGGGCGTTTCCAGCGAGATAGGCTCTTGCGCGATCTTGAGCACCTTGCGGACTTTTGCGACCGGGATGTCCATGCGCTTGGCGATCTCTTCTGACGTTGGCTCGCGGCCGAGTTCCTGAACGAGCTGGCGCGACGTGCGGATCAGCTTGTTGATGGTCTCAATCATGTGCACCGGAATGCGGATGGTGCGGGCCTGGTCAGCGATGCCGCGGGTGATGGCCTGGCGGATCCACCACGTGGCGTAGGTCGAAAACTTGTAGCCGCGGCGGTACTCGAATTTGTCCACGGCCTTCATCAGGCCGATGTTGCCTTCCTGAATCAGGTCAAGAAATTGCAGGCCACGGTTGGTATATTTTTTGGCGATCGAGACCACAAGGCGCAGGTTGGCTTCAATCAGTTCGCGCTTCGCGGCTTCAGCGTCAACGTCGCCCTGGATGATTTCGCGCTGCGTGCGCCGCAGTTCCTGGTAGCTGACGCCGCAGTCGGCCTCAAGCTTTTCCAGGTCGTTGCGGTGCTGCCGCTGGATGCGCCGGTACTCGCGCTTGGTCTCCTCAACCCGCGTTGCCTCGATTTTTTTTTCCAGATTGTTGATCTGGCGGTCGAGCGAGCGCATGGCGTCGACCGTTTTATTCACGCGGTCAATCAGCCGCTTGCGCTCCGGGTTGGTGAATTTCAGCTTGCGGATCCCGGCAGAGACTTGCACATGCGCGCGTCCCAGGGCCCAGCGCGCCTTGCGCGACTCTTTTGGTTTCTTCTTCTGTTTTACCGCTTCAGCTTTTTCTTCAAGCTGCTGGACTTTTTTGTAGCTCTTGCCAATGTCGTCGATCTGCCCGACAAAATCTTTTAGCCGCGCCTGCACGATTTCGTCGGTAATCTCTTCTTCGTCGAAGGCGACAAGTTCCTTGATGGAGCGCACGCCGCGCTTCAGGTCTTCACCCAGCGCAAGGATTTCCTTGATCACGATTGGCGAACGCGAAAGCGCTTTCAGCACGCGCAGCTGGCCGCGCTCTATGCGCTTTGCGATTTCAACTTCGCCTTCGCGCGTGAGCAGCGGCACCGTGCCCATCTCACGCAGATACATGCGCACGGGATCGTTCGTCTTTTCCAGCGCGCCCGGCGTCAGGTCAAGCTCAACGTCTTCGCCTTCTTCAATGTCTTCAAACTTCTGCTCGGAAGGGAGTCCCTTGCCGCTTTCCAGAACGTCAATGCCCTGGGTGCCAATTGTGGTGAGCAAATCGTCAAGATCGTCTGGTGAATGGACGTCCCCAGGAATGAGGTCATTTACCTGGTCATAGGTCAGGTAGCCCTTTTCCTTGCCTGCATCAATCAGCTTTTTTATATCGTCAAATTTATCTTCTAGAGCCAAACCACGGACCTCATTTTTATGGCAATACGGGGCTGTACGCTTGTGTCCACTAAAGCATATCGGCAGGTATTTTGGTTTGGAATGCGCGCACGTCCCGAGAGTACTAAGGTTAGCATAAACTCGGTCAATAAGAAAAGAGTCTTTCCCTGCCACCCGCGCCAAAACAAAGAAGATACCGGAACCGCTGCCCTGTGAATTGCCCTTGAAGATTAGATGCCGCCCGCCCTCTAAGGTTTCGCACTCTTTCCCCGGCTGGATGCAACAAATTTTCGCCTAGAACGTTGGGATTACGGACTTCGCCGAACGCATGTATCCTCTGGCACTTGCGGGCTTTATCCCCTAAAGTATCCCTTACAAAATATGCGCAAACTCTACTCACTGCTGACCCTCTGGTGCGTGCTTTTGCTGGCGCCGGGTGTCGTCGAACTCGTTGCCCGCATTGACATCCGCACGTCCATCCCCGGCTACTTGGCCGGGCTCTGGATCGTCGGCTACCTGGCGCAGTTTGGCATCTTCATGTGGGTCATGAATCTGGTCGGCGACCAAAAAGTCCTCTGGTGGTTTATCGCCTCGCTGCTTCCCTGGGGCGTCGACTGGTCAGTCCCCGTCTCGCCCTGGTTCCTTCTGCTTTGCGCGGCGGTCGCGATTGCCGTTGCCGTCTGGATCGGCCAGTCTACCCAGCGTGCTCAATCACTCCAGCAGCGGGGCATCCGCGCCACCGGCGTTGTGCTTGAAGTGCTCAAGCCGTGGATGAACGTCGTCGTCAACAACGTTTACATCCGGCGTCGTCTCCGCCTGCGCATTCAGCGCCAAGATGGCTCCCCAGCCTACGAAGGTATTTTGAAGGGACTATTCATGCTCGGCGAAATTCCCTCCGTCGGCGACCGCCTCGCTCTTCGCGTTGATCCCGCCAATCCACAGCACTTCGATTACGATGAAGCGTCCACCGCCAATGCGACCTCGCCAGCCGCCTCCGCTGCAGCAGCCTCCGATTTCGGCGAAGGACGTTTGTCCGCCGAACATTTGTCTCACGAACGTTTGTCCGACGAACTTGCCCGGCTCGCCGATCTCCGCGACCGCGGCACCCTCACCGACTCCGAGTTTGCCGCCGCCAAAAAGAAGCTTCTCCGCTAATCGATTTGCCGAAATCGCGCCCCTGAGCTTGTTGGGGTAGAGACGTCCGCAGCCTGTGTCCGATGGTTCACTGTGTAGACTCTCCCTCACGACCTGCCATCCCGAAGGACGAACCTGACTCAGCATTGCGGGCTCGTACACAGCCTGAGTGAGGCCGAGGGATCGGCTCCGCTGCTTTTGAGGGCTGCCCAAACACATTTTCCTAGGTGTCCAATTGCGGCAATGAACGAGTCCCCCGGTGGGCCCGCTTTTCGCTTGCTGGGTGGGATGACGGCGATCTCGGCGATTCCTAAAATCCCGCCAGCTTTCTGTCCAGCTCCAGCTTTTCCTGTTTCAGCCGCAGCAGCGCCGCCACGTCATTCTTGCGCTCAGCCTCCACAATCCCGCGCTTGATCTCGCCTTCGCGCTGGCTTATCTGCCGCCGATGCCTCAACGCATTCAGCGCTCCGGACAGCAGGTCCGCCGTAAGCGGATCGTCTTCTCGCATCACAATCCTCGCCAGCCTCTGCCGGTCCGCGTCGCTCAGCGGCAGCGCCATCGCGTCATCCAGGCCTTCGCCGCGCTCCACCGCCAGCGCATTCTGTAGGATCGCCTCCAGCAGCGTCTCCGTCGTCAGCCCCGCGTGCAGACGCTCTTCCGCCAACGCGTCCAGCGCCATGTGCCGCAGCTCCGCTTCTTCGCCGACCATTGACGACGCAGCCCGTACCAGTACTTTTTCCGACGCCGTTACGTCTTCATCCGGCTGGTTCCTCAGACCGCTGGCCGCTCTGCTCACCGCTGCTGCTTTAAACTCCTGCCGCAGTACCGTTGTGTCGATGTTCAGCTTCTGCGCGATATCATTGGCCAACTCGTCGCGCACAATCCTGCTGGGCACGCGATGGATATGCGGCAGCAGAAAGTTCACCGCGTTCTTCTTCCCCTCCGGACTCCGCGTCGGAAACAGCTTCAGCGCCCGCTCCACCAGATAGTCAAAGTATTTTGCCGAGCCTTTCAGCGCCTTCGCGTAAGCCTCCGCGCCGTTCTTCCGGATAAACAGATCAGGATCGAACCCCGCCTCCAGCCGCAGCACGCGGATATTGAATTCTTCTTCCAGCAGCATGCCCAGAGATTTGTCCGTGGCCGCCGCGCCCGCCGTGTCCGGATCAAAATTCACCACAATATCTTTGCTGAACCTGCCCAGCAGCCGCACCTGCGTTTCGGTAAACGCCGTGCCGGAACTTGCCGCCACGTTGTGAAAGCCTGCGGAATACACGGCAATACAATCCATCTGGCCTTCTACCAGGATGGCGTAGTCGAGCTTGCGAATAGCCTCCTTGGCCAAGTCCAGGTTGAAGAGCACACGCGACTTTGAGTAGATGGCGGTTTCCGGCGAATTGAGGTACTTGGGCCCGGCTTTTTCGTCGGTGGAGAGGGTTCGGCCGGTAAAGGCGATCACCCGCCCAGACTCGTTGGCGATGGGGAACATGATCCGGTTGCGGAACTTGGAATACATCGCCGCCGCGTTGCCCTCCGACCCTTCTTTAAAAGAAAACAATCCGGACGCCCGCATCATCTCGTCGCTAAAGTCGGCCTTTAGCCGGTCTTTGAGCGTAAAGCCCGAATCCGGCGCAAACCCGATTCTGAACGTCCGGATCGTCTCTTCTTTCAGCCCGCGACCCGCCAGGTATTCGCGCGCCTGCGCTCCTTCCGGCCGCCGCAGCTGCTCTTCAAAAAACTTGCACGCCCGCTCATGCATTTCAATCAGCTTGCCGCGTTTGCCTGCATCCTCGGCTTCGCTCTCAGAGCTGTATTGCATCCTGGGCAGCGGAATGCCCATCTTTTCCGCCACCAACCGCACTGCTTCGGGAAAGCTGATCTGCTCCCGCTCCTGCACAAACTTAAAAACGTCGCCAGACTTGCCGCAGCCAAAGCAATGGAAGAACTGCCGCGTCGCGTGGACGGAAAACGACGGCGTCTTTTCTCCGTGGAACGGGCACAGCCCAACAAAATTCTGCCCGCCGGCTTTCTTGAGCTGGATGTAATCGCCAATCACGCGGACAATGTCCGCCTGCTGCCGCACCGTTTCCTTAAAGTCGCTGAGAGTGGTCATATGACTGAATGATGTCTATTGTGGCCGAAATTCAGTCACAGGGGAATGCCAGAAGTTGGTGCAATCGTGGATCAAGGATTTTAAAAAACTAAATCCGGTCACAATCGGTGTCTCGGTCCGAATGTCCAGGGGTCTGGCTCGCCACAGTGCTTCAAGCGCCACCCGCTCTATCCACTCGACGCGCCATCCCGAGCGAGCCATTCGCTTGCTGTCATGGGCTTCGATGACATCGCGGCGAAGCGAGGGATCTGCTCCGCTGCTCTTCAGGGCTGTCCAATCATTTTCTAACGGTTGTGAAGGACGTGACTCGAAGGAATCATTCCCAAAAGAATCAGCGCCGTAGGCCCGACAAGAAATTTAGCCAACCTCATGCAAAACACAGACTTTCTCTTGAAATCCCGTGGAGAATGCACTTAAGGACTCGAAGGAGTCATTCTTGGAAGAATCAGCGCCGGAGGCGCGTCAAGTAGTTAGCCCACCCTGGAGGCGAGCGTATGCGAAGCCGGAAGAGTGGGTAAACAAGAAAAACGCGCGAGCCCCAGCGGGGCGACACAAGAAGGATTTCTTCCCTTCGTACCATCAACCTCAGCCAGGGACTGATGCTAATAGTAGCAATGAATTGTGCTGAGCAACTGCAGCGCTGCGCAAAGCTTGGTGGCCAACTTACGATGATGGCCGTGGCAGGTATGGATGTGCCGCGGACCGCCATAATTCCGCCGTGCAGACGTGGCGCCGCGACATCGTCCCCCCACCCCTTGACTCCTCAACTTCTCAACAATACTTAATTTAAAAAAATCCTCGCCGCCTCCTTGCTCATCTCACAATCTTGTGTGGGGACTTTCCCGGAGAATGATTATGAAGACCTTTCTTGCCCTCATGCTTCTTTCCTGCGTTGCCTTTGGGCAGGACGATGCCGCAATCGCCAAAGCCAAAGCCGCCTGCGGGACTGGCGAATCTCACCGCTGAAGCTGGAAAGATTTATTACTTCAGGATGCGTGCGTTCGCATTTCATCAGGTTTTTGTCGATCTTGATCCCGTCAATGCCGACGACGGCCAGTATCTCGTCGCGTCTTCCAAAATGAGTGAGTCTCATCCGAAGAAGCCTTGATTGGAGCCGCGCTGAAAGCGCGGAAATCCCGGCAGTCGCCTTCACTTGATTCGTTAGATGCTGGAGTTGATTGTGGTTCGAGTATAGGGATTCGGTTGGCCCAAGACTGTGCCGCCAGCATATGTCTACCTGCTGCTAAGACAGAATTAGAATACGTCTCATCTGTTAGCGCCACCGTCGCTAATTGAGGAGGTCAGAGACATGAAGAAGCGCATTCTGAGAATAGTCTTTGAGACAAGGGTATATCCAGTCACAAAAGCCAAGCTCTTTAATGGCAACTTCCAAATTGGGAAGGACACTGCAGAGTTACTCGGACTAAAATCGCACGATTTAATTGATCTGGTCATACGAGATGCTCGGTCTGGAAAATTTCTATACGGTGGTCACAGGCCACTTGAATCTCATTTTGAGGTCTACGGAGGCGACCTGCCTAAACGCCTTAAGCCTAAGCAACTGATTGTGGTTGAAGTATCGAATCCGAAATAATGAGTGGTGCGTTATTGGAGTGACGGCATGATCCACAATCTCACTTTAAATCCAGCAGAAGACATTTTGACCGCAATCTTGGAAGCGCTCGATTATGCTGACAACCAGTACTCGCGTGGCGGCGACGCTGATGTCGCAATACGCGTCGCGTTTATGAGGTTGCGCTTTTTCTTAGAAGCTGCATCCCTTCTAGAAGCTCTAAAAGCCGTACAGAAGTTGGAATCGGAGGCCGCTACGGACTACACGAAAACTGAACTGGACGAGGAAACAGACGAGCCATATCTGGTCTGGGTACCCAGACTGCGGCAGCATGTCCGGGCGCTGCGGATCATGTTTGGCGAGCCTAAGGCCACCACGGTCACAAAGGACGCGATTCAGATTCTGCGCGAGACTCAATATTCGATTACTGACAGACTCTGTTTTCCACGCCCACCCAAGGATGAAAAAGAAGTCCATGTGCGGATTGAGGCAGTTCTGCGGTGCGTCTTCTCCGATCTCATGCGCAAACCCCGGATAAGCAAACAGATCAAACATTTCGAGCCAGACACAGGGTTGCCGGGAGTAAAGACGTTAATCGAGTACAAATTCATCGGGAGCCAAGAAGATGCCAAGAGAGTTGCCGACGAAGTGCTGGCAGACACGCGCGGATACACTTCAAGGGATTGGGAGCACTTCATTTACGTCATTTATGAGACAAAGCGCATAAGGCCAGAGAAGCATTGGCATCAGCTTCTTCGCCAAAGCGATGTCCCTGAAAATACTAGCGTTGTTGTGATCCATGGTGAAGAGCCAGCGCGATCTACCCCAAAACGTCCGCCACTGAAGAGCGCAACTGCTTAAAGGAAAAGCCACTCATGATGTGAGCGCGATATTTAAGATCAGTATTAGCAGCGCATATCGCTCCTGAATGCCTCTCAAATCCTAATTCATGTTAGAGGCGATTAACACAGCATCGATGCTCTCCGTTTCAAGCGGGTGGAGGACTTCGCTAATCGCAAGTACTTCAAAGCCCATAATCAGCAGATGCAGACTTTTCCGCTTGAGGTTCGGTCGCTGTCGGTTGCTCCATAACCGTTGGATTGGCCCTCTTTTCCACGCCCGGACAAGAACAAAAACCCTGCACGCGGTATCCTAATAAGCAGCATAAAGGTCAAATTAGGACGTTCTAGCTAACGTGGAGGAATTCTTATGCCGCAACCTGCCATCCGTGCAGCCGTTCTGTTTCTGTTCTTGATCGGGCTTGCTTCACGCTTGCCCGCCCAGACGGATCCTGAGTTTGTTGTCAGCGTAAGTCCCTCCATCGTCACCATCACGCAGGGAGGCACGGCATCGTTGACCGTGCATATCGCCATCAATGAGCGGCCCAACATTGAATTCAGCCTCTCAGGCCTGCCCTCGGGCGTCATTGCGCAAATCCCCAGCGGACGCGCCGGCGCCAGCACCATTGTTCTTACGGCTCTGCCCACCGCGGCCACGGGTTCCTTTAACGTCGCGTTAATGGCCGTGGCCAGCGGTTTTGACCCGCCCAGGTCCGGCAACGGCCCGCAGTCCCAGAACTTTACGCTCAACGTCAAGCCCATGCCGGTCGCGCAGTGGGAGTACCGGATGGAAAGGGCCAGGACAGCGCAGGAGCTTGAATCCACAGCCACCAACCTGGGTACGCAATCGTGGGAACTGGTCAGCGTCGTGCTGACGGACCGCAACGGCGCAGATGAGTGGATCGCATTCTTCAAGCGGCAAAAACTTCCGCACGAATAGTCCGCGACTACTTGCTTAGCCGCAGATCTCGCGATGAACGCAGATCAGAAAAAGCGCGCCACGAATGCTAGCAAGTGAACTGGAAGAAAACGTTAGCGAAGCCGGGTTGCGCGCTGAGCGGCTTGCTTCAGAAGCACGCAACTCTACGGGCGGGGCAGACACTGGAGCGGTTTGGAGCGAAGCGACAGAACCAAGGCTTCGTGCTTTTTCGCGTCCATTCGCGGCCAAACTTCCTATCTGCGTCTATCTGCGAAATCTGCGGCAAGGTTTGTTGTACTCTAAACGGTCATGAAAATTGAAACCCGCGCCGTCCATGCCGGCCGCAAACCTGAAGGCGGATCACGCGACGTTGTGCCCGCCATCCATCTCTCCACCACATTCCACAAGGCCGACGATGGCTCTCTTCCCGGCGGATATCTCTATGGCCGCCCTAACAATCCCAATCGTGAATCGCTTGAGCGCGCGCTTGCATCGCTGGAAGAAGGCGCGGCTGCGCTGGCTTTCTCTTCCGGCAGCGCCGCCACGCTCGCCGTCTTTCAGTCGCTCGCCCCCGGGGATCACGTTATCGCCGCGGAAGACGCTTATTACGGCACGCCCATTCTTCTGCGCACCGTTATGGCCAACTGGGGACTCAAGCACACGCTGGTTAACATGCAGGACCTCAGCGCGGTCGCGCGCGCCATCACTCCTGCCACCCGCCTCATCTGGACGGAAACGCCCTCCAACCCGCTGCTCAACGTTACCGATCTTCGCGCCATCGTCGCGCTGGCAAAAAAGTGCGGCGCCATTGTTGCCTGTGATAACACCTGGGCCACTCCGCTTTTCCAGCTTCCGCTCAACCTTGGCGTGGATGTGGTCATGCATTCGGTTACTAAATATCTTTCAGGACATAGTGACGTGACTCTGGGCGCGCTGGTCTTTAGGGAGAACCTCGGGAAAGAGAACGGCGGGGAGGACAAAAGCCCGCTGCTGGAAAAAATCACCAGCATCCAGCATGAAGGCGGAGCCGTTCCGTCTCCGTTTGAATGCTGGCTGACCTTGCGCGGCCTGCAGACCTTTCCTTACCGCGTCCGTGCCCACTCTGAAAACGCCCATCGCGTTGCCGCATTCCTCAGTACTCAGCCTAAGATTGAAGCCGTCCATTATCCAGGTCTGCGTTCGCATCCCGGACACAAAATCGCCGCCGCGCAAATGTCTGGCTTCGGCGGGATGATGTCCATACAGGTAAAGGGCGGCCAGGCAGAAGCTTTCAAGCTCATCGCCGGATTAAAACTTTTCAGCCACGCTACCAGCCTCGGCAGCACGCATAGCCTGATCGAGCACCGCGCGTCGGTCGAAGGCGCAGCCACGCGCAGCCCCGCAAATCTTCTACGCTTGTCTATTGGATTGGAACATCCCGATGATTTGATTGACGACCTGGCGCAGGCTTTGAAAAAGCTTTAGCCGCAGATTTCGCAGATAAACGCAGATCAGAAAAACAAATTTGGCCGCGAATCGCGCGAATGAACACGAATAAAACGGAAACAGGAATAGATAAATTCGCATTTGTCGTGTGATTCGCGACTGAAACTTTCCTGATCTGCGCCCATCTGCGAAAATCTGCGGCGAGAGTTCTTAGACTTTTACCTGCACATTCGCCTTGTCGCCAGCATCCGCCGCAAACAGCGCCGCGGGCGTAAATCCCATTGGTCCCGCGATCAGGTTGCGCGGGAACTCCGCCTGCGCCGTGTTGTACTTCCGCACGCACTCGTTGTAATGCTGCCGCGCAAACGCAATGCGGTTCTCCGTGGACGTAATCTGCTCCTGCAAAAGCAAAAACTGCTGTGAAGCCTTCAGCGCCGGATATCGCTCCGCCGTAACAAATAGATTGCCAACAGCCCCGGTCAGCGCCATTTCGGCCACGGCCCGCGTTGCCAGAGACGCTCCGCCGCCCGCCGCGACAGCCTCAGTCCGCGCGCGTGTCACGGCTTCCAGCGTTTCGCGCTCGTGCGTCATGTAGCCTTTTACGGCTTCTACAAGGTTTGGCACCAGGTCATGCCGCCGTGTCAGTTGCACGTCGATGTCTGACCAGCCGCTCTGCACCGCGTTCCGCATCTTGACCAGGCCGTTGTAGGTCTTGAGCAGCAAAAACAACAGCACTGCGGCGAGAGCCGCAATGGCTATGAACGCATAAGAAATATCCAAGGCCGCTCCTTTTCAGCATTTTCGGCTGCTGAAAGAATGGAAGCATTTTACGGTATCGATGAAAAACGGGCGAATCGCCGCAGATTAAGCTGATCAGCGCGGATCTTTAATTTTGTCCCTATGCTCCAACCCGCTCCAGTGGTAGGACAAGCCGATAAAGTTATCGGCTCCTGCTGTAGAGGCGCTCGGCACGCAAGCCGGCCTCGCGCTCTTTCTCTTGGGTTAATTCGCGTTAATTCGCGAAATTCGCGGCAATCTTCCGATCAGCGTAACCTGCGGCGAAAAAGGGAGGATGGCTGACCCTTCAATCTCCTGTTCCCAGCACAGGCTGGGCTGGCTTCCGATGCGCGCCGCGCCACCGCGCCACGCGCAGCCGTATGCGGTCCATGTAGAGATAAACCACGGGAGTGGTAAAGAGCGTCAGCGCCTGGCTCACAATCAGGCCGCCCACAATGGCGATGCCCAGCGGACGACGCAGCTCTGATCCCGTGCCGCCGCCCAGCGCCAGGGGCAACCCGCCCAGCAACGCCGCCATTGTCGTCATCATGATGGGACGAAAGCGCAGAATGCATGCCTGATAAATCGCCTCTTCCGGACTCTTGTTGTCCACGCGCGTGGCGTTCACCGCAAAATCAATCATCAAAATGGCGTTCTTCTTTACAATGCCGATCAGCAAAATGATTCCGATCAATGCAATCACGTTCAGGTCGTTGCCTGTCATCATGATTGCCAGAATCGCGCCCACGCCGGCCGAAGGCAGAGTCGAAAGAATCGTAATCGGGTGAATCACGCTCTCATACAGCATGCCCAGCACAATATAGACGGTGATCAATGCAGTTAAAATCAGCAATGGCTGGCTCTGCGCGGAGTCTTTGAACGCTGCGGCTGTTCCCTGAAATCCTCCATGTACGCTGGCCGGAACTCCCACGTCGTGCATGGCGCTTTCCACAACCTTTGCGGCATTGCCCAAAGGCACATTCGGCGCCAGGTTGAATGAAAGCGTTACCGCCGGATAAAAGCCCTGATGGTTGACCTGCAGCGCCGTATTGGAAGGCTGGTAGCGTGTGAATGATGAGAGCGGCACCTCAACTCCGGTCGACGACTTCACGTAAGTATTCTTCAGGGCGTCCGGGCCGGGCAACAGCTTGGGATCGACTTCCATTACCACGTGATATTGATTCAACTGCCGATACATGGTTGAAACCTGCGCCTGCCCGAATGACGCATAGAGCGCCGCATCCACCTGTGCCGGAGAAATCCCCAGCCGTGAAGCCGTATCTCGATCGACAACCACTTCGGCCGCCAGACCTTTGTCCTGCTGGTCAGAGTTCACGTCGCGCAGCTCCGGCAGAGAGCGCAGCTTGGCCAGGATTCTTGGCGCCCAGTAATTCAGGTCCTGTAAATCTTCTGATTGAATGGTGTATTGGAACTGCGCGTTGGAAAATCTTCCGCCAATGTTCAGGTCCTGCGTGGCGGTAAGAAATAGCGTCGATCCTGGTACCACCGCCAGCTTGGGGCGCAGCCGGTTGATGATCTGGTCTGCTGTCGCCTTGCGCTCGTTCGGCGGCTTCAGCACCACGAACATGCGTCCTGTATTCGAACTGCCCTGGCCTCCGGCAAACCCCGCAACATTGTTCACTGCCGGATCTTTCAGCACAATCTGGACATATTGCTGCATCTTGTCGCGCAGAGCGGGGAAAGAAATATCCTGCGATGCCTGGATTGCGCCGCCCAGCCGGCCTGTGTCCTGCTGCGGAAAAAATCCTTTCGGCGCGTACCAGTACAGCACGACGCTCAGAACAGCGGTGCCAATCGTCACCAGCAGCGTCAGCGGTTGATGTCGCAGTACCACGCCCAGACTGCGGCGATATACCTCCAGCATCCAATCAAATGCTCGTTCACTGGCGCGATATATACGGCCATGCTTCTTCTCGCTCTCCGGACGCAGAAATTTTGCGCACAGCATCGGAGTGACCGTGAGCGAAATCACCAATGACATGGCGATGGCCGTGCTCAGCACCACGGCAAATTCGCGGAACAGCCGCCCTACCAACCCCTGCATCAGCAGAATAGGAATAAAAACCGCGACCAGCGATGTGCTCATGGAAAGTACGGTAAAGCCAATCTCGCGCGCGCCTCGAAACGCCGCCTGCACCGGCCCCATGCCCTGTTCCATGTAGCGCGTGATGTCTTCCAGGACAACAATCGCATCATCCACTACAAAGCCGGTGGAAATAGCCAGCGCCATCAACGATAAGTTATCCACGCTGTAATCCAGCAGGTACATTACGCCAAACGTGCCGATCAATGACAGCGGCACGGCCACGCTGGGAATAAACGTCGCGCGCAGGTTTCGCAGAAAAACAAAAACCACCAGCACCACCAGCACAATGGAAATCAGCAGGGTGATCTGGATGTCGGCCACGGACGCGCGAATCGTCGTCGTTCGGTCAAGCGCCACTTCCAGCTTGATGCCTGCGGGGATCGACGCTTGCAACTCCGGGATTAGCTCCTTCACGTGGTCCACTGCCTGAATAATGTTGGCGCCCGGCTGGCGAAACACGATCATCAGCACCGCCGGCTTGCCGTTCGCTATTCCGGTATTGCGGATGTCTTCCACCGAATCTTGCACGTCTGCCACGTCCTGCAAACGCACCACGCCGCCCGTTGTGTTTTTGGCAACGATAATGTTTTTGTAATCTTCGGCTTTAAAGAGCTGATCGTTGTCCGTGATCTGCCACGCGTTCACCGCGCCGGAAAATTCCCCTTTAGGCCGGTTTGCATTCGCCGCGCTTAGTGCCGCGCGCACCTGCTCCACGCCCACACCCAGCTTGTTCAACAGCGTGGGATTCACCTCCGCACGCACTGCCGGCCTTGCGCCGCCGCCCACAAATACCTGTCCGATGCCCGGTACCTGGGAGAGCTTCTGCGCCAGCACGGAGTCGGCCACGTCATACATGCGCGGCTTGGTGATGCTCTCTGAGGTCAAAGAGAGAATCATGATCGGCGCGTCGGCGGGGTTCACCTTGCGCCAGTTCGGGCGGGTCGGCAAGTTGGCCGGCAGTTGCCCCAGCGCCGCATTGATTGCTGCCTGAACGTCCCGCGCCGCCGCGTCGATATTCCGCGAGAGATCGAACTGCATCGTGATGCTCGTCGAGCCGAGCTGGCTCGTTGAAGTCATCTGGTTCACGCCCGCAATGCGTCCAAATTGCCGCTCCAGCGGAGTGGCCACAGACGAGGCCATGGTCTCCGGACTCGCGCCCGGCAAGCCGGCATTCACGCTGATCACGGGATATTCAACCTGCGGAATCGGCGCCACCGGCAAGCGGAAATAAGCCAGGATTCCCGCCATTAACAGTCCCATTGCCAGCAATGACGTGGCAACCGGCCGCCGGATAAATGGTGCGGATATGTTCATCTTCCCCCATCCCGAGCGGAGCGAGGAATCCCTACCCGCTTACACGATTTCCTATTCACTGCTGAAGCGCCAGCCTTTTTGGCCCAATCTTGACACAGAGGAGGTCCCTGCCAGGTGTCATAAATCCTTCGTGTCGTTTTGGCGATCATCGTCATAGGACAAATCGTCTTACAATAGCGGTCCCTCCGCCTACGGCGTTCGGGACTTTGGCAAACTCAATCTCCGCTGGTCTCCGGCAAAATCTCGTTACCCAATTGGAACCTCGAGAATCGGCTCGCCAGCTTGTCAAACCATATATAGATCACCGGCGTGGTATAGAGCGTGAACGCCTGGCTCAGCAGCAGTCCGCCGATAATCGTGATGCCCAGCGGATGCCGCAACTCTGAACCGGTGCCGCGTCCAAACGCCAGCGGTACGGCGCCCAGCAGCGCTGCCATCGTGGTCATCATGATCGGGCGGAAGCGGAGCAGGCTGGCCTGATAGATGGCCTCTTCCGGCGGCTTGCCCTGGTTGCGCTCCGCGTCCAGAGCAAAGTCAATCATCATAATGGCGTTCTTTTTCACAATGCCGATCAGCAGAATAATTCCTATCAGCGCCACCACCGTCAGGTCGTTGCGCGTGATAATCATCGCCAAAATGGCGCCCACGCCGGCCGATGGCAGCGTGGAAAGAATCGTCACCGGATGGATGTAGCTTTCATACAGCACGCCCAGCACAATATAAACCGTGATCAGCGCGGCCAGGATCAGCCACGGTTCCGATGCCAGAGAGTTCTGGAACGCCGCAGCCGTTCCCTGGAAGCTGGGATGAATGCTGACCGGCATTCCCATCTCCTGCTCGGCCTGCGCAATGGCCTTGGTCGCTTTGCCCAGCGATTCTCCTGGCGCAAGATTGAATGAAATCGTTACTACCGGAAACTGTCCCTGATGATTGATTGCGAGCGGCGCCGGAGACGTGACAAAGTGGCTGAACGTTGAGAGCGGCACCTGCTGCCCGGTTGAGGATTTAACGTAAATATTGCTCAAGTCGCTAGGATCATCCTGAAATTGCTGCCCCACCTCAAGAACCACGTGGTACTGATTCAGCTGCGTAAAAATCGTGGAGACCTGGCGCTGCCCGAACGCGTCATAGAGTGTGTCGTCAATATTCTGCGGCAGGATGCCAAAGCGCGCCGCGGTATCGCGATCAATAACCAGGTCAGCTTTCAGCCCGCCGTTTTGCTGGTCACTGGCCACATCGCGCAGTTCCGGTAGCGTTCGCAATTTGGCCAGAATCCGGTTGGACCAGTCATTCAGTTCGTTGGCGTCAGCATCTTCCAGTGAGTACTGGAACTGCGTGCGGCTCACGCGATCTTCCACCGTCAGGTCCTGCACCGGCTGCATATATAAGGTGATGCCTTCCACCTTGGCCAGCTCCGGCTGCAGCCGCCGGATGATATCTGAAGCGGTGTCGCTGCGGTCTTCATGCGGCTTCAGGTTGATCTGTATGCGTCCGCTGTTCTGCGTGGTATTGGTTCCATCTATTCCGATAAACGATGACAAGCTGGCCACGTCGGAATCTTCCAGGATCACTTTGGCCAGCTTCTGCTGGCGTTCTGCCATGGAAGTGAACGATACGTTTTCCGGCCCTTCTGAAATGCCCAGAATCACGCCGGTATCCTGGACCGGGAAAAATCCCTTGGGCACTATTACGTATAAATATAAGGTCAGAGCCAGCGCCGCAGCCGTAGCCAGCAGCGTGATGGTTTGGTGTTTCAGTACCCAGCGCAGCGTGGTTCCGTACCACTCAATCACGCGTTCATAAGCGCGTTCCGTGGCCTGGTAAACGCGGCCATGCTTGACGGTCTTGGGATTCTTCAGCAACCGCGCTGCCATCATCGGCGTGAGTGTAAGTGAAACCAGTGCCGAGATTACGATTGTCACAGCCAGCGTCACGGCAAATTCGCGGAAGAGCCGGCCCACAATGTCGCCCATGAACAACAGCGGAATCAAAACCGCAATCAGTGAAACCGTCAGCGAAATGATCGTAAATCCGATTTGTCCTGCGCCCTGGAGCGCGGCTTCCATCGGGGAGTGGCCTTCTTCCAGAAAACGATCGATGTTTTCGATCATCACAATCGCGTCGTCCACCACAAAGCCCGTGGAGATAGTCAGCGCCATCAGAGAGAGATTGTCCAGGCTGTAGCCCAGCAGGTACATCACGGCAAACGTGCCGACGATCGAAAGCGGCACGGCCACCGCCGGAATGATGGTGGCTGAAAGATTTCTCAGGAAAAGAAAAATCACCATCACCACCAGGCAGATGGTGAGCATCATTTCAAACTCAACGTCTTTTACTGACGCGCGGATCGTTTCCGTGCGGTCAGTAAGGATCGCCACTTTTACTGAGCTCGGAAGTCCTGCCTGGAGTTGCGGCAAAACTTTCTTGATGCGGTCCACCACGCTGATGATGTTGGCCCCGGGCTGGCGCTGTATGTTGACGATCACCGCCGGCGCCAGCAGGGCCTGGCCGTTTTGCGTGGTTCCCATCCACGCGGCCTGCTTGGCGTTCTCAGCGCCATCGATGATCGTGGCCACGTCGCGCAACCGCACCGGAGCGCCATTGCGATAGGCGATGATGACATCTTTATATTCATTGCCGGAAAGCAGCTGGTCATTCGTTGAGATGGTGAATGCCTGCCGCTGATTTTCCAGAATACCCTTGGCCTGATCGACGTTGGCTTGCCCCAGCACCGTGCGCAGGTCTTCCAGGCTCAGTCCGTAAGAAGCCAGAGCCGTGGGATTGGCCTGGATACGTACCGCGGGCTTCTGCCCGCCGCTGATGGAAACCATGCCTACACCGGTAAGCTGGGAAACTTTCTGTGCCAGCGTGGTGTCAGCCAGGTCTTCAACTTTGGAAAGCGGCAGGCTGTCTGATGTCAGCGCCAGCGTAAGAATGGGCGCGTCCGCGGGATTGACCTTGCTGTAAATCGGCGGGTTCGGCAGATCGCGCGGCAGGAATGTGGTGGCAGCGTTGATGGCGGCCTGTACTTCCTGCTCCGCAATGTCAATGCTCTGTTCCAGATTGAATTGCAGTGTGATGACTGAGCTGCCAAAAGAACTGGTTGAGGTCATCTGGCTCAGTCCCGGAACCTGGCCAAACTGACGCTCCATTGGCGCCGTGACGGATGACGCCATTACTTCCGGCCCTGCGCCAGGATAAAAAGTGATGACCTGAATGGTGGGATAGTCCACCTGGGGAAGGGCGGAGACCGGGAGTTGCAGGTACGCAACCACGCCCACCAGCAGCAATCCAATCATCAGTAGCGACGTGGCTACCGGACGCAGGATAAATAATTTTGATGGGCCGCCATTAGGCATGATGTGTTTTCAAATGCCGTTTCTTCTCGATTGTCTTTTTCAACCGTACACGCCATCGTGGCATTTATTGCGTTTGGCCGTCGCTTGCGTGGCCGCCATTCGATTGTCCGGAACTGCCGTTTTGTCCGGCGCCGCCGCGAACTTCCACCTTCGTGCCGGGCTGAAGCTTATCTTGCCCGTCGGTTACCACCGATTCGTCCGCCTGCAGGCCTTGTGAGACCGCCACAAGATTTCCCTGGCTGATTGTTACGGTGACATTGCGCATCTCCGCCGTCTTGTCCGGCTTTACCACAAACACGTATGTTCCCTGCGGCCCGCGCTGAATTGCCGCTGCAGGCACCACGATATTGTTCTTTCGCACCTCAAGCAGCAAATGGATGTTTACGAACTGGTTCGGCCAGAGCGAGCGATCGCGATTTTCAAACACGGCTTTCAGTTTTCCAGTGCCTGTGGTGGTATCAATCTGGTTGTCGATGGTCGTCAGGAAGCCCGTGGCAATCTTTGTCTGGTCGTCGCGGCTGTATGCATCCACGGCAAGCCTGCCTTTATTCATGTGCTGTGAAACCGCCTGCAGATCGTCCTGCGGCAGGCTAAAGATCACCGCAATCGGTTGTAACTGCGTGATTACCAGCAAGCCGTTGGGATCGGATGCGTGGACGATATTGCCCACATCAATCTGGCGAAGGCCGATCCGTCCGCTCACCGGCGCTGTGATGCGCGTATAGACGAGATTCAGCTTTACTGAATCCACCTGCGCCTGGTCGGCGCGGACCGCGCCGTCAAGCTGGGCCTCAAGTGAGCCTTGTGTATCGAACTGCTGCTTGGGAATCACACCGTCTTTATAGAGCTGTTGAAATCGCTCAAGGTTCAGCCGTGCATCTCTCAGCGCTGCCTGATCTTTGAACAGGGTCGCCTGCGCCTGGCTCAGCTGCACTTCATAAGGGCGCGGGTCAATTTCCGCCAGCAACTCGCCTTCCTTTACTTCTTGCCCCTCTTTGACGTTCACCTTGATCAACTGTCCATCAATACGGCTTTTGACTGCCACCGTATTGAAGGCCTCCACCGATCCCAACCCGTTCAGGAGAATCGGCAGGTCGCGGACCTCAGCCTTGGCTACCGCGACAGGAATCGTCATTTGAGCGCCGCCACCACGGCCGCCCTTACCTCCTCCGCCTTTCTGTTTGGAGTCGGCGCTGGTATGGCCGCAGCCGCCCAGAACCAGAGCGAAGCATGCGCATACCAGAGCGCTAACGGCCAGTTTGTGGCGTAAAAATTTTGACATCTGTCCTCTCAGGGCAGGATCTGGGAAATCTGAAATCCTAACAGACTTCGATTGTTCAGCAATTGCCGGTTGCCGGCGGGGGCCGGTACCGCTAGGAATGTGCCGATCTGAATTCTCTGCACCAGCTATTCTATTTGACGTTAAATCAGAGGGTTACAACACTTGATTTTGTAAATAATTGTTAAAAAGACCTGGAATGATAACGGCCAACCTGCAGAGGTTTGCAGCGCACACATTTATCTCGCTTTAATTTTTGCTGGCGCAATCCCGTTTCGGCGCGAAATCGACATTGACCCGTTGAATCGGTATTCATCGTCTTGCCGGTGTTGGTGAAAAAGCGGGAAACATCGTTGTCGCGTTCCGCGATCCGAGCGATCTGCTCTACGGATAACCCCGGCTTACGTTTGCTCTGCATAAAATGACTTGCCCTTTTTAGGATCTGAATCCTTCGTTACGGTTATACCTGAAGTACCGCCAATCCGTAAGAAACAGCCTGCATTTAAAGGGTTTTCATGCTACATTGGCTTTTAACAAGCACTTCAGGTCACGATTATGAGCACCACGACCCGGCTGACATTTGCGGAATACGAGAAGCTCCCGGAAAAAGAGGGAACCCATTATGAACTTGATGAGGGGACACTTCTGATGGAGCCGTCGCCGGCGCTGCGCCACAATTTGATCCGTCAAAGGATTGCCGAGCAGCTGACCCATTTTGTGCGTTCTCATCGTCTGGGGGTCGTTGTGGAAGAAATGGATTTCCGGCTTGGCACGGACACCGTAAGAAATCCAGATGTCGCTTTCATCGTCTCAGACGATCTACGGGACATCGATCCCGACCATTCTCCGGTTGAAGGCGCACCGGCTCTGGCTATTGAGGTTATTTCGCCAACGAATCTGGCGCAGGACACAGCAAAGAAAGTCCGTCAGTATCTTGAGGCGGGCAGCCACGCAGTCTGGCTTGTGTATCCCACGTTGCGACTTATAGAAGTACATGATGCCGCCGGAGTCCGCCGCATCACTGAACCGGAGCCTCTCCAGGAATCCAAAATATTTAGCGGATTCAAGTTTTCTCTGTCGCTGTCTGCGCTTTTCGATGACATTTTTCGGCAGTAAGACCTTGAAAAGCCAACGGGATTTCACAGTGGAGTCAATTCCTAAACAATATCCGAAGCTCCATGGGTCAAAAGGAAATCCGCGCATGGCTTGATTCGTTGGCGCAGTTTTCGGATAAGATTCCGCCCCTGCCGGAAAAGATAACTCGGGAATGGATTGACCGGGACCACGACTAGACTAGCCTACTTTAACCCTTGTCCCTTCAGCGCTTTTCCCCCCATCGCTCCCGTAGCCTTTCCGTTTTCGAATGCTACTTGCCCGTTCACGATCACATACTTCACTCCTTCCGCCAACTGCGCAGGCTGAGTGTACGTGGCTTTGTCTACGATGTTGTCAGGATCAAAGATCGTGATGTCGGCGAAGAAGCCTTCTTTGATGAGCCCGCGGCCCACCAGGTGCTCGCGCTGCGCGGGCAGGGAAGTGATCTTGCGGATTGCCTGTTCCAGCGGCATCAATTGGAGATCGCGAACGTAATGTCCCAGGAACCGCGGCATGCTGCCGAAGGAACGGGGATGGGTATGCGGCTCAAACAACGGTCCGTCGAGCGAGAGTTCATTCGCGTCCAGGCCGATGCTGGTCCACGGCTGCCGCAGCCCCGTTTGCAGGTCTTCTTCGCTGGCGATGAAATAGAG
>DAHUXR010000046.1 GCA_027307045.1 Acidobacteriaceae bacterium | reverse complement strand
CTTGATGCGGTCATTGTGCTCCGCAGATTTGGCCCAAATGATGGCGACATCGGCAATGGAGCCCGAAGTGATCCACATCTTTTCGCCGTTGAGGACGTATTCATTGCCGGACTTGACGGCGCGGGTGCGCATGCCGCTGGGATTGGAGCCGAAGTCGGGCTCCGTCAGGCCAAAGCAGCCGAGCTTTTCACCCCTGGCCATAGGCGGCAGCCATTTTTCTTTCTGCGCATCGCTGCCGTAGGCGTAAATCGGATACATGCACAGCGCGGACTGAACGCTCACGAACGAGCGCACGCCGCTATCGCCGCGCTCCAGTTCCTGCATCACCAGGCCATATTCCACGTTGCCCATGCCGGCGCAGCCATAACCTTTCAGGCTGGCGCCAAAGAAGCCAAGATCGGCCATGGGCTTGACCAGTTCGCGCGGGAAGCGGCCTTCACGGTTGCACTCTTCAATGATGGGTATGAGATTTTCTTCGATGAAGCGGCGCGCGGTGTCACGCACCAGCCGCTCGTCGTCGGTGAGCAGGGAATCAAACTCGATGAAATCCACGCCCTTGAACTTAAAAACGGGCATATTCTCCTCTTCGGTTGGGCCGATTATTGCCGGACAAGCGGGAGAGTTACACAGCGAGCAAAACCCGCTCAGGGCAGACTTTCAAAGCTAGCAGAGGCAAACGGCACGGTCAAACTACATTCATGTCGCTGCGCTCCAAACCGCTTAACAGCATCAGCCCAGGGGTGTTATCTTTTGCGCCAGTGGCATTGGGCTCGGCGCGCAAGCCGGCCTCGCCCTTTTGTCTACCAGTCTGAAATCCATCCGGCTTTAATGAGCATTTCCTTTGCAACGTCGTTTATAGGACAGTTCTCATTGATGACCAAAAAATCTTCCAGCCTTGCGCGATCAAGGATGGCGTCCAAAGTTGCGACTCGATCAACGTACTCCTGCTGCAATACCCCAGACTCGCGCGTTTTGACCCGTTGCTGCATCGTATCGATGCCGGCAGTAAGACGGCAAACAGTAGTGTTTACGGCAGAAACCACAGTACGACACAACTCCAGTTCGGCGCGATCTTCCATCGCTCGCGCCAGCAACAGCCGCGTGACTCCGAGCGCAGCATAATTCCTGCAGACAGACTCAAGATTGCGATACATAACGCTGTCGCTGCTAGCGGAGGACGGCAGATGCGCAAGCCTCAGCGCGTCCAGGTCAATCGCCGCATGGACAATGTGTCGCAGCGAAAGAAGGTCCAATGCCTCAGCAAGCACCGACGTCTTGCCCGCGCCCATTGAGCCGGTAATGATCAGCAAGGATTCCGTAACTGCTCCGTTCCTGTTTTAATCATGCCATGGGTTCTGTCTGATGAACCGACTCATGTCAGTAGCGGAGCGGCATTCGACAAGCGTTAAGGGCGAGGCCGCCCACGCGCCGAGCCCGCTGCCACGAGTGCTGAAGTACTTGGCCATCGTAACAAACAGTCAAGCGGGTTGGAGCGGAGCGACATAAACAATGAAAACCAACGCCGTCCGATTGCTGGAGACCCTGGGCGTGCACTACGAATTGCGCGAATACGAAGTTGACCCCAACGATCTGGCGGCGGAGACCGTTGCGGCCAAGATCGGAATGCCGCCGGAGCAGGTCTTTAAGACGCTGCTGGCGCGCGGCGATCGTCATGGGCTGTGCTTTGCCGTGATTCCGGCCAACACTGAGCTTGACCTCAAGGCTCTGGCCGCTGCCACGGGCGACCGCAAAATGGAGCTTGTCCCTGTCAAGGAACTGTTGGCGCTCACGGGATATATTCGCGGTGGCGTTACGGTGCTTGGCGCGAAGAGAGCTTTTCCGGCATTTGCCGACGAAACCATCCAGTTGTGGGACTCCATTTCCATCTCCGCTGGCGTTCGCGGGACCCAGATGCTCCTGCGCCCGGACGACTATCTTCGGGCGACAAAAGCCACAATGGCCGACATCGCGCGGGGAAAGTAGCCACCGAGCCCAGCCCTGCGAAGGCTTAACTTTGAAAGTTGAAAACTTTTGCACCATTGATGATGCCACCGCATACTCTTCTCTGAATTAATCTTCCTAATTTCTCTTTAATCGTTTTGTAAGGTAAGCACCTTATATATACTGTTTGGTCGCCTATCCCCCCACTATGGGGTTCCGGCGTGTCCGGGATCCCTTAGGAGTTTCTAATGGCCGCAGAACTGAACGAAACTGTCTGGATCACCTTGATGCATGAGATGCAAAGCTTTGTCCGGCAAAGCCTTGAACAGCCGCAGGTTCAGGCTGAGCTTCGTCACCTGATTGGCCCGCAAACGCCCAAGCGCGGCGGCTACCGTCAGGAAGACAAAACTGACCTGATCCGCACTTTTGAACTGCTGGCCCCCGGCCTGCTGGTGGATTTCCTTGAGGCCAACAAGGAGATCATCAATAAATACGCGCTGCGCATCTGGGCCGCCGAGCGCGAAGGCATGTTCGACATTCACGCCAAAGTTTCGTAATCGCTCTACCCGCTTTCCGCCGTCGATAGCCACCAGCCTTTGCCTTCGCACCAGCAGGTTGCGTCCGGTTGTGTGTTGCGCCGCAACGACCGCACGCTTCTCAAGTCACCGCGCTTAAACGCCTCTGCCAGCTTCTTTGCTGTCTCTTCATCGCGCGCGCCCTGGCAATTGATAAACATCACCGGCATCAGGAACCTTGCGCTGTAGCCATCCGGAGGAATGCGCGTAATCAGCAGCATTCCGCCTGCGCCCGGAGTTCCGCCTGGAC
This sequence comes from Acidobacteriaceae bacterium, assembly GCA_027307045.1. Classification (GTDB taxonomy): domain Bacteria; phylum Acidobacteriota; class Terriglobia; order Terriglobales; family Acidobacteriaceae; genus Angelobacter. The sequence continues at coordinate 31,089 of DAHUXR010000046.1, read as the reverse complement.
CATCGGGCGTGAGTGGGAACAAAAGACGCCCGCCGGGAAGCAGCGCGTCCAGCCAGATATTGAGCGGAGCGGTTGCGCCGGCATTCACGTATATAAGGTTGCAGGCCGGCAGCGTGCCTTCCGCGCCTGAGCGCTCATAGACCGTTACGTGGGGCATGTCGGCCAGGTGCGCCATGGCCAGCTCAGCCAGTGCCGGCTCAATCTCATACGCAAAAACTTTTCCTCCCGGAGCTACCAGCCGCGCCAGTATCGCTGTGTAATATCCGGTGCCCGCGCCAATGTGGATGGCCATTTCACCCGGCTGCGGGTTCAGCGCGGAAAGGCCCACCGCATGCAGCACCGGCTGGCCGTTATTGATCTTGCTAATCTCAGAGAGCGCAACCGTTACGTCCTGGTATAGCAACGCGGGATCGTCCGTAGGCGTAGTGATGTATCCCGTGCTGGTAAAAATCTTCCACGGCCCGGGACCAAGAAAGCGTTCGCGCGGCGTGGCGGCAAAGGCCTCCGAGAGGCGTCCACTGGGCACGCCGGCCTGCGCCGTAATCAGGCCGGCAAAAAATGCTCTATGCGCCTCCAGACGTTCCACGTTTTGCTCCTTTTCTCAATATCATTCCGGATCAATGTTATCAGCGTTGATCTGTCTCGAATATTTTCCTGAACTCGCGGCTAACTAAAACATGGAGGATAGTGGCGGGCAAAACCGAGAGCACTAAGGACTCTTTCTGGCTCAAAAATATCGGCCAATCCGGCGTCTGCTGTACGGCTATTGTACGATTGGCGCAAATCGCCTGAAGGCTGCTGAACCCTCAAGGACCTGGTTTATTTTCTAGCCCTTGTGCTAGACATGGAAAGCCAAATTATTCTTCGGCGCACAACACGTCAATCCCGCTCTTCATAAAACTCTGAGTCTGCCGTCAATAATTTCAAATCCTCATGGATCTTTGACACGTCGGGAACCTGTTCGCTGAGATAGGTCTCTAAGCATGGCGCGGAGGCAGTTATCGCCCTTGCCACTGCGATGCAGACGTTTGAAAATCTTTCTGAGAATTCGAGCATTGCATAGCTGCAATTGCCGAATCGCCTGGACGCCAATCTGGGCGCAAGAACGCGTCGATGAGCGAAATCCGTAGATCCTTCCCTTTATCCCAGGCGTATATTCCGAACAACGTCTTCAAGAGTGACTGTGGGCGGTTCGGAACTGCAGCCTAATATTCTTGAACACATGGGCTTGTTTAAGCAAAGATCGCGAAAGCGTATGCTGGTGGTCATGTCCGATCCTGCTAATTGGCCACAGATACGCCGGGGGATGCGTCCCACGATTCAACCGCCGGGGCCTCCAACACGTCGGCGTCGCCGGCTGCTTCTCATTCTCGCTTTGCTTGTCCTCCTCAGCCTCAGTGCACGGATGTGGCTGTCGTATTACGTCGATGCGCTTTGGTTCGACTCGCTCGGCTATGCGCAGGTGTTCTGGAAGACGCTGGGCCTCCAGTCGACTGTTTTCATCTCCTTTACGGCGTCAACGTTTCTCATCCTCTGCGGAGCGTTCCTGGCCCTTAAGAGGACCCACTTCACAGCCTTGCCCTATTCGCACACGATTTTCATTGGCGCACAACCATTGCGGTTGCCGGTGGGATCGGCCCTGCGCCTGCTTGTAATCGCCGGCTCGGCCGTCATCTCCGTGGTGACCGGGGCCGTCATGATGGCGGAGTGGCCAACATTCGCTCTCTATTGGTATGCGCCACGCACAAATACCGGCGTGGCTGATCCGATCTTCGGCAAGCCGCCGGGCTTTTATCTCTTCACCCTTCCCGCCTGGCAACTAATTTCCGGTTGGCTGTTGCTGCTTTCGGTGATCACGTGCGCGGCGGCGATTCTCTTCCTCCTGGTGAAGAGGGCCAGCCGGGCGTTTGAAGATCCGTTCCGGGACCACAGCCCCGTTTCCTGGAGCAGCCTCTCAACGGCATTTGCCTTTCTGTTACTGGTAATCGCACTCCGCGTGTACCTCGGCCGCTTCGATCTGTTGCTGGAGGGCCATACCATCTTTGCGGGCGCCACCTATACTGACGCGCACGTCATTTTGCCGGGTCAGATGGTGATCTGCGCGGCGCTCATCCTTGGCGCGGTGATCGCCTTGGCAAATGCGATTTGGCTAAAACGCGGACGCTGGCTGGCGGCAGCCATTGTTCCCGCAATTCTCTGTTATCTGGCGTTTCAGGTATCCGGCTGGTACGTGAAAAGCTTTATCGTCAAGCCCAATGAACTGGTCCGTGAACGCGCCTATATCACCAACAACATCACGGCCACGCGACAGGCCTTCCAGTTAGATCGCGTGTCTCAGCGCGAGTTTCCCGCGGAAACAAGCGTTGCTGCGGCCGAGCCCGCACAAAATCAGGCGACGCTCCAGAACATCCGGCTCTGGGATTGGCGCGCTCTCCAGGACACCCTGCGGCAGATACAGGAGATCCGCACCTACTACGATTTTCCCGATGTCGATATTGACCGCTATGAAATTGACGGCAATCTGCGTGAGGTCATGCTCGCTTCCCGCGAGTTGAATGTTGATAAGCTCCCGGAGAGCAGCCGCAACTGGATCAACGAAAAGCTGATATACACGCACGGGTACGGCATTACCATGAATTCAGTCAATGGATTCACTCCCGAGGGCCTGCCAAACCTCTATCTCAGCAACATGCCTATCGAAAGCTCCGTGCCTGGGCTCAAGGTGACGCGTCCAGAGATTTATTTCGGCGAACTGACCAACACCGATGTGTACGTTAAGACGCGCCAGAAGGAATTCAACTATCCCCAGGGCCAGACCAACAGCTTTACATCGTACGAAGCCAACAGCGGCATTGTCCTGAATGGTTTTCTGCGCCGCATCCTCATTGCCATCGACCGCGGCGATCTGGGGAAGCTTCCGTTCAGCGATGACATCGACAGTGAGAGCCGTCTGTTGATGCGGCGTAACGTGCGCGATCGCGTGCAAGCCCTGGCGCCGTTTTTAACTTTTGACCAGGACCCATATATCGTCATTGGCGAAGACGGCCGCTTGTATTGGATCATGGATGCGTTTACCACCTCGGACGGCTATCCCTACTCAAGTCACTACCGCCTCGATAGCGACGACATTAATTACATTCGCAACAGCGCCAAGGTCGTCATCGACGCCTACGATGGCACGACGACATTTTACGTCTTCGATACGGAAGACCCGATCCTTGCAGGCTACCGGCGCATCTTCCCCGCCCTTTTCAAGGATGCGGCCGCCATGCCGCCCGGACTGCGTAAACATGTTCGCTACCCGGAGTTGTTGCTTACGCTGCAGGCAGAAGTATACGGTCTGTATCACATGACGGACCCGCAGATGTTCTACAACCGCGAAGACCTGTGGAGCGTGGCAAGCGAGGTTGCATCAAACGAGCGTGGCGAGCAAGCGGCCCAAATGATGGAGCCGAATTTTGTGCTGATGAAATTGCCGGAGGAGAATGCACTGGAGTTTGTGGAGGTCCTGCCATTCACGCCGGCCAACCGGAACAACCTCATTGGCTGGATCGCGGGACGGAGCGACGGCGCGCATTACGGCACATCTGTCGCTTACAACTTTCCTAAAACGAAGTTGGTTGATGGGCCACTCCAGATCGAGGCACGGATCGATCAAAACGCGCAGCTCTCCGGTCAATTGACGCTCTGGAACCAGCAAGGTTCACACGTACGGCGTGGGGCGCTGCTGGTGATCCCGTGCGGCCGCGCCCTGCTGTACGCGGAGCCGATCTATCTACAGGCCGAGCGAAGTCCTATGCCCGAATTGCGCCTGGTTGTGCTGGCGCTGCAAGACCGGCTGGCCTACGGGCCGACGTTTGAATCAGCCATGGCTTCCCTCTTTGGTGGCGCGCCGCCGAGCACGAGCGGAGAGTCCTCTCAGCCGGCCAAAGGTGGAGCAGCCCCGGCCAGTCAACCCTCCTCGAACGACCTCAATGCATTGATCGCTGAAGCGGCCAAAGATCTTTCTGACTACCAACGTTTGACCGCGGAAGGCAAACTCGGTGAGGCTGGACAGAAGCTCGAGCGATTAAAACGGGCACTCGACGCTCTGAATGCGCATCGAAAGTGATTTACCACCAACGATTCCCGAATGGGCCAAAAAGGCACAACACCTAACTGGCATAGTCGCGTGAAGAGACAATTGACCAGCCTCGCAAACGCGCTTTCTCGTCAAGTAAGATTCACGAGAGGTGAAAGTAGCATTACACGCGCCCATCTGCGATTGACATCTCAAGCCCGCTATTCAAGGCAGATCCTTATCCGTTTTATGCGCGGTTACGAGCCGAGCACCCGGCGTTCCCAATCAAGCTTCCGTATGGCCGCTCGCTGCTGTAGACGCTAATGAAGTTTCTTGGCCCTACGGGATTTTTATTGGAAATTCCTCCTGCGCCTGTCTTTCTGGGTCGTCAGCATCGCTAGTTCAATCTTATTCTTTGATTGGAAAGATTCTGCGCCTATGCGGGGCCAAAAACTGATCCACGCATGGTGCGCATTTTAATTTTGGCGAAGGAGAGGACTCAGGATTGTGCATTTGTGCTCTTTATCGGTTTCTCAAGAGTTGTGCTAATTCTCCGAGGTTTTCCTAAGGTGCGATCTTCGCGACCCATCCGTCGCTTCCCTGTTTTTTAGTTCGAGAAAATGCTCCGGGCGTAGTGGGGAAGTTAGTCGAGTTGGTTATGCCGCCAACATAAGCGATTCCATTACTGTCCAACCGTATGGAATTAGCGCTGTCTGCTGCTGCGCCTCCCAGATAGGTAGAGTAGAACAGGGCGTTTCCAGTAGCAGACAGCTTGGTCACAAATGCGTCCTGTGGGCCGCCGAGATGCGCCTGAATCGGGTTGAGGACAGGGAAATCTGTGGACGAAGTACCGCCGGCAACATAGGCGCGGCCAAAGCTGTCCACGGCGATAGAACTTCCGCCGTCCGTGCCACTTCCGCCAAGAAAGGTGGAATAGAATAAGCCGCTGCCGGAGATTTGCAACTTGGTGACAAATGCGTTTGTGTCGCCACGTAGCGATTTCTGGAATGCGCCTGAAGTCACCGGAAAATCTTTCGATTGTGTAGAACCGGTAACGCAGGCACGTCCGGAACTATCCAGGGCGATGGCTGCCGCGTCATCTGAAACCGTGCCGCCAAGAAAAGTGGAATAGACCAGAGAAAGGCCGTCCTCGGAAAATTTAGTCACATAGGCGTTGCTCCCATGAATATCGTGGGGAAAGCTGGGAATTACTTTCGCCGTGAGCGTTCGCTGAAATGCACCCGGCGTCGTGGGGAAATCAGGAGATTCCGTGGACCCTGTAACGTAAGCATGAAAGGCGGAATCGACGGCGATTCCCCGGCCGATACTTTCAAAACTACCATCCAGATATGTCGAATAATCGAGGTCTGTTCCTGCGGTGTTTATGCGTGCGACAAACGCGTCTCCGCCTCCGTCAGCGCAATTCTGGCCGCTGGCAACAGGCTGAAATGCATTCTTGACTGGAAAGTTCAGCGAGCAGGTGGCACCAGTAACGTACACACGGTGCTCAGTGTCAAGCGCCATGGACAGAATGGTATCGGAGTCGCCGCCGCCGAGCAAAAGTGAATACACGAACGACGACCCACTGGGACTCAACTTGGTGACGAAACCGTTGTCCGCGTCTGACCCTGGCGATTGGAACGCTCCGGGAGTTGTGGGGAAATCGGTGGATGATGTTTCCCCAGCTACATAAGCGCTGCCGAAACGGTCAATCGCGATCGTGTTCCCCGTGTCAGATGCGCTACCACCGAGAATGGTGGAATAGATCAGGCTGCGGCCGGACGAAGAGAGCTTGGTAACAAATGCATCCGTGCCGAGCTGGTTTCCCTGGGCAGGGTTTTTGGTCGGGAAGCCGAAAACAGTGCTTCCGGTTATGTAGGCTTGCCCAAACTGGTCCACGGCAACGGAGCTGACCGAATCGGGAGTGTCGCTGCCGATGTAAGTGGAATACGACAACGTAGGATCGATCACCAACGGCAGTTTACGATTCACGCCTGCAACTTCATATCCGATTGTTTTATTGTTGTGGATAACGTAATGGGCGGAAAGCCAGTGGCGCGCGCCGTCGTTTTCCTGGTAGACCATGGGCCGGCGGTGACGCACTTCACCGTTTGCCAACCTGAGCACCAGATCCCCGTTGCTTGCCAATCTCATTGACTGGACGCCTTCCAGTCCAAAAGAAATTTTCTCCGGATCCGACCCGGGCCTGAGGACCAAGTCATACTCAATCTCTCCATCCTTGCCAAAAAAGACTGCGTCCACGCCCGGGAACAAGTTGCGATAACGCACTTGCCCAAACGTAGGAAGATCGGTATGCCAGTTCGCGGGATCTCTCCCGATCAAGTAATTGATTCTGCCGGGTAATGGATGTTCGGCAACCATTTCTGGCTGCGCGTTTGCTCCAATCCATTGCATGCGGAGAGCGGAAACCAAAGGCTTTTTTTGCGAATCGCGTGAATACAAAGCCAACACAGCTTCGTTGGGCGTGAAGTAAATTGCGCTCTTGCCGGCGTGAGCCAGGTATCGGACATTCGAATCTACCTGCCCATGATTTTCTTCAAATGAAATGGGCAGGCCGTTCAGTCCAGCAGCCGCGTTGTTTAGAAATTGCTGAGGATAAAGTGAGACCTGAAGAAAAATGAGGGTAGCGAGCAGAAGGGTCTTGCGCAACATGAAGCACCTCTTTGGGAACTACAACCAATGATGCTCCAAGAAAAGCAGGAGGTGGTCTGGATTGATGGTGCCTAGGGTGAAAATGGCTCGCCGAAGCGTGTGATAACCCAAGGCCTGAACGGGTGTATCGCCAAAATTATGGTCTACCGTGATCTCGATAATTTTCCACAGAGTAAGGGCTGCAGGCTAGCCACCCGATATTAGATTTCATTTGCAACGTTTCACCCCCGCCGATCACTACCACACAAAGATTGACATTGGGACAATTCGGAGTATTGTTGTGCCCGACACTCCACACCACCCCGGCGCTTGCTTGAGCAAGGATGCAAGCGCGTTTGCGTACGGGGTCGACCGGCTTGCCCTGCCCGCCCTTGCGGCGGCGAAATCTTGTGCAGCCGATCCGGGCGCAATAAAAACTAGTGGTCGCACTGGCAACCTTACTGAGATTCCGTTGGCAGGTACCTGAGATGACAGAATCACAACGCATTTTGAGCGTCAAGGAAGCGGTTGAACGCGAGTTGAGAAAGATTCCTGGCGTTCATGCTGTTGGCATTGGGCCCAAGATTACCAATGGCAAGCTTACGGGCGAGATAGCGATTCAAGTGTTGCTTCCCAAGAAAAAGCCACTCGCACAAATCCCGCCGGAGTACATCGTCCCAGCCGAAATAGAAGGCATTAAGACGGACATCCTGGAAATCCCAGGGTTTGTTGCGAGCACATTGCCGGACACTTCCACCTATCGACCGCTGAAGGGCGGCAGCCAAGTCAGGGCCGGTGGCGGGCTTGGCTCCGGGACCATGGCTTGTCTGGCCAAAACTACGGGTGATCCAATTCAGGTTGTGGCGCTCTCAAACCATCATGTGTTGTTTTCCGGAACAGCGAAAGGTCCAAGCTGCTGGGGATGCACGGCTGGAAGCGACGTGGGCCAACCGACTTTGTCGGATGTGATCGGCACCAATCTCCGCGGCATTGTCAATGAACAAATTGATGCTGCCATCGCAGTGGTGAATGACGGTGTCCAGTACCTGGCGGAGATCCAGGACTTTGGACTGATCTCAAGTGTGCGCTCCACTCCTATTACACAGGATGACCTGCTAAACCTGGCTATGCAGACACCGCCAAACAACAAATTTTGGGTGAACAAGCGAGGCAGGACCACAGGGCTTACGCGGGGCTGGCTTGGCAGTGCGCAGCTTACCGGCGGGCCTGTGCACTGGCCCGATGGCTCGATCCAGCGTGAGCACTACGTTAACCAGATTTTGATATTGCCGCAGGCCTTTACTGGGGCTCCAACTCCACCGCCGGCAGGAAGCCATCCTGTTGTTGAGTCTGGCGATTCCGGTTCGCTCGTCCTTGATGACAATCATCAGGCGGTAGCTCTGCTATACGGTGACGTCACTTCCGACAGCACAAGTCCCCTCTTTGGATCCGCCCTTGCCTGCCACATCAGCGACGTCCAGACTCAACTCGGGATTGTCATTGAAACGGCTACAGCGCTGAATCAGGTGCGCACGGCAGCTACTGTCCATGCGCCGCATGCTAGTCCCTCTCCGTCCCCCTCCCCGTCGCCGGCGCCGGTGCATCCTGCTGCGGCAGTATTCCGACCTCCGCCTGCTGTGGTCCAGGTGGAAAAAGAGATTCGCGAAATTCCTGAAGGACGCATCTATGCGGATCTCCTGCGGAAGCACGCGCCGGAAATTCATTATTTGGTCAATCATCATCGCCGGGTTGCAACTGTCTGGCACCGTTGCGGCGGGCCAAAGGTTCTGCAGAGCTGCTTGCGCATGCTGGAAGACCGGTCGCACGCGCTTCCCGCTAAGGTGGATGGCGTACCTCTGCAGGCGTGTATGGACCGCTTCAGCGCAATATTGCAGCGATATGGAAGCAGCAAGCTAGCTGCTGACCTTGGGAAATTCGGCCCGCGGCTGGCCCGCTTTGCCGGGATGACATACCTGCAAATCAAAGAAACGCTGTGTGCGGAGACTGCCCAGTGCGAGGCGAGCACCAGTGCTCTATAGACAAGGCCAGCACTTCTTTGGACAAGGTGTAATGAATCGCTTGCGGAGTACGTTGAGGTAACTATGCCGGGACAATCTGGCACTCTCGAAACCATCGCCCGACATATCGGACTGGCGCTCCAGCCGCTTAAGGATAGGCTTGCCTCTGACCATGCCATTGATCTTTTGGCGGAGTTAGGGCTGGAGTTCCCAGCGCAGCTTCTGCAGCCTGCTTTTGTCAATGCTTTAAATTCTGGCGCCACAGCAGCCGGGGCACTTCCCGCCACAATCACACAGCTTACAAATGCGATTGATGCGGACAATGAAGGGCAGATCTTGACTTCAGGTGCGCAGCTCATTGAAGAGATTGCTGCGGTCACGGTGGCACTCGGGCAAATTGGAAACGAATTGAAAAATCTGGCAGGCGCTCTGCCTGGAATGAACGCCTCCGACGTAAGCGGCTTTGCCGATGCATTGCCGGGGCGGCTGCTGGGTTATCTGTTGATCTCCTACCTGGAAGCGGTGGCGCCTGGGGCCGTAAGCATCGGGAATCTTCTCGGCATTTTAGATTATCTCCCTAATGCCGGCGTTGATGGAGATGCCACACATCCTGGCTACATCGTGCGTCAACTGCAATTAAGCAATTTGGGAGATCTTCTTACCTCGCCTGACAAGCTGCTGAAAAATCTGTATGGATGGGGAAATCCTGGTTTCGATGGCAAGGCGCTCATCAGCAGGTTGAGTACGTCTTTGGCACTTCTGGGGGTATCCTCGCAAGTTTCGGCAACTGGAAACTCGCTGAGCGTGTTCCTGCTGACGTTGGGAGTCGCCTCGTCGACAAATCCGCCTGGGCTGTCTGCCACTTTCGGAACAACGCTGCCATCGGGCCTGGATCTAACTCTACCTCTGAGCGATACATGGTCTATCCATGTACAGGCAAAAGCAGCACTCGCTTCTGGCTTGCAAGCCACTATTACGCCGCCGGCAAATGTCACTCTGCGGCCCCCATCAGGGACGGTAAGTGGGCTGCTGCAAGCAGATATTATCGCCCAGGGCGCGGATTCTTCTCATCCCATCATCATCATCGGGCAGACCGGTGGCAGCCGCCTGCAAACGGATTCCTTTACCTTTGGCACGGGCGTCAAGATCACCTGGGATTCCGGCTCAGGCACCGCCACTGCCGAACCCACGGTGCAAATCGCGATCAAGGGCGGGAAAGTGGTCATCGACATGTCGAATGCCGATGGCTTTCTGGCCACAGTTCTTTCCGGCGTTCATGTTGAAGCAGGATTCGATCTGGGCATCAGCTGGGCGCCCGATACGGGCATTCACATCACCGGCGGAGCACAACTGGAAATCGACCTTCCACTTCATCTGACATTGGGGCCGATCACACTGCCGACGCTGTATCTGGTCGCGGGCGCAAGCAGCAGCGGACTGCCCATTGAAATTTCGGCCGCCCTTGGACTCACGCTGGGACCGATTCAAGCTTCGGTGGATCGCGTAGGCGTCAAAGGGCTGATTACGTTTCCGGACCACGGCGGAAATCTTGGCCCGGCCAATCTTGCTATTGACTTCAAGCCGCCCAACGGACTCGGCCTTGCCATTGATGCCGGCGTAGTGGCGGGCGGCGGTTACATTTCTTTTAATCCGGACAAAGGTCAATACGCCGGAGTTTTTGATCTTTCCCTGGCGGAGATTGTTCAGGTAAAGATCATCGGCGTGCTGGATACCATCCTGCCCGACGGTTCACACGGCTTTTCTTTCCTGCTGATCATCACCTTTGATTTTCCTCCCATCCAGCTTGGATTTGGATTCACGCTGAACGGAGTTGGCGGGCTGGGCGGCGTAAATCGCACAATGAATACTGACGCGCTGCACGCGGGCTTCCGCGCGCACACGCTCAACTCTGTCCTGTTTCCGCCCGATCCAATCGCTAACGCGCCGCAGATCATCAGCAACATAGAAAATTTCTTCCCGCCGGCGGAAGGCCGTTATCTGTTTGGCCCCATGTTGGAAATTGGCTGGGGCACTCCTACCCTCATCACGCTGGCAGTGGGAGTGATTCTGGAAGTACCTGATCCAGTTCGGCTTGTGTTGCTGGGACTGATTGATGCCGGCTTGCCCACTACTGAAACCGCATTGATTGAGCTGCACATTGATGTGCTCGGCATCCTTGATTTTGGCGCCAAGACGCTGTCTATTGATGGCTCGCTTTACGATTCCCGTGTCCTGATCTTCTCACTGGCAGGCGATCTGGCATTGCGGCTCTCCTGGGGCGACAATCCGAATTTCTTATTTTCTCTGGGTGGATTTAATCCGCACTTCAGCACCGCTGGGCTTGATGTCCCCAACATGCACAGGCTCACCGTCAGCATTGGCGATGGCGACAATCCCCGCATCAGCGCGAACAGTTATTTCGCCATCACCTCAAACTCTTTGCAGTTTGGCTCCAATGTTGAGGCATACGCTTCCGCCGCCGGCTTCACCATTCACGGGTGGTTGGGCTTTGACGTCCTCATTATCTTTTCGCCATTTTCTTTCGAGTTTGATTTCTCTGCGGGATTCGATGTCTCCTTCGAAGGCGTTAGCCTGTGCGGCCTGAGCGTTGATGGCACTTTCTCCGGTCCGCGTCCATGGCACCTGCACGGCGATGCCAGCATCCATATTCTCTTTTTCAGCGTCAGCGCCTCTCTGGATATCAGTTGGGGAGACAGCACGCCGGCGATTCTCCCTTCAAAGCCCGTCCTTCCAGACTTGCTGCCGGCGTTTCAAGACCCACGCAATTGGAGCACCGCGCTTCCAGACGGGACTACGCAGGCAGTCACGCTTTCCACACCCAAACCGGACGACAAGACTCTACGCGTTCATCCCATCGGCACTTTGAGTGTCCGCGAAAACGTGGTTCCTCTTGATTTGCCCATCACCCGCTATGGCAATGCAACCCCCTCTGACGGAAACTACTTCGCCATCGCCGACGTGCAGATCGACGGCCATGAAGAGAACAAACAGAATTTCCAGGACTACTTTGCTCCGGGCCAGTTCCTCACACTGAGCGATGCCGATAAGGTTAGCCATCCCAGCTTCGAACGATACGATGCCGGGATTAAGATCGGGTCCACGGAAATCACTTCTGGAGCGGATTCACCGCGCACCGTTTTCTATGAAGAGCGATACATTGACGAGCCCACCGGCTTCTCGCGCTTCGCACGCCGTTACGCCATGGCAGCGGATATCCATCTGGCGCTCAGCGCCCAGGGCGCAGGTTTTGAATCTCCGCTAAAGAATACCGGCCTCTTCAAATACAAAACCGGGGCGGCTGGGGCAAAGATCTCAACCCAGGACGCCGCTTACGTTGTGGCGCACGTGGAAGATCTCTCCGTGCGTAGCGATATTGTCTCTCCTTCAGGCGGCACTTACTACCACGCGCGCGCGGCGCTGGATACTTATCTTGCTCTGCATCCTGAAGAGAGCAGCAACTTGCAGATTCTTCCCGTGCATGAGGTGACAGCATGAGTGATCCGCCTCTTGGCCGCTATCACTTCCTGAGCTGGGCGCGTCGCGGTGTCGGAGCCAGCGTCAGCAACCCGGACAACAACGGCACTCTGCCTGGGCGAGCCAGCCTGAGTGTGCAACTCTCTCTTGATGTCCAGAAAGGCGGCACGACCACCACCGTGCAGCCCACGCCCATGCAGGTGCAGATGTTCGGGCCAGGGGATGTCATCGGCATTGATCCACGGCATATCATCCGCACTGAGCCGCGCAACTTTACCGTCAACTACGAGCCAAATTATCTTTGCGGCATTGAATTTGATACGCCTGACCTACCCTGGCTATTCACGCCCGCGGCGCCCAAGGGAGACAGCCTGCGGCCGTGGCTGGCGTTGATTGCATTAAAGCCGGATGAATTCAAGCTTCCTTCTGTAGCGCCGAATCCTCTTCCCGTGGTGCAAGTCCAGACCATGAGTGCGCTGCCGGACCTTTCCGATTCGTCCAACTGGGCGCACGTACAGGTGAGCGGTGACACGCCATTAACGGACGCGATGAGCAGCGCTCCGGGAAATGTTATCTCTCGTCTGCTGTGTCCGCGGAGGCTCGATCCAGAAACTCATTACACAGTATTTCTTGTCCCGGCATTCGACATAGGCGTGCAGGCAGGTTTAGGCCAGGACGTTTCGGGCGTCGCCAACACGGACGCCGCCTGGACCAACGCTACACATGCTCCGTTGTCGCTGCCCTTCTATTATCAGTTCGAATTCAATACCAGCGATGAGGGCGATTTTGAATCTCTTGTCCGGCGACTGACGCCGCGCGTTCTGCCGGCTGAAGTCGGTGAACGTCCCATGGACGTGACAACGCCTGCGCCGCATATTCGTTCTGCCGGACCGCCGCTTGGTCTTGAAGGCGCGCTGCACAGCGTCCTGACCCAGCCTACGCCATGGAATGATCCGGACAAAACGAATTTCCAAACGGATGTTCAAACGTTCATCAATCACCCTAGCGCGTCCACGGACGATCCCTCGAACCCAAATCCCGACGATCCTGTGATTGCGCCTCCCATTTACGGGCGCTGGCACGCAGCTGTTCAAAGCGTGGACCGCACCGCGCCGGGATGGGTGAACGACCTGAATCTCGATCCGCGCAACCGCAGTGCTGCCGGCATGGGCACGCAGGTAGTTCAGGATGAGCGCACGCAGTTGATGGCCTCCGCATGGCAGCAGGTGGATGGTATACGCAAAGCCAATGAGTTGTTGCGCCAGGCGCAACTCGCGCGCGCCGCCTTGCAGCAACTGCATGTTCATGAATTGCGGCCGGCCCTGCCGGAAACTTTGATGACGGTAACCGCGCCGCTACACGCGCGCCTTCTGGCCAGTCCGACAACGATTCTGGCCTCCGTAAGAAAAAGTCGCGTGCCGGAACGTCTGCTCTCCGGCACGTTCCGTCGCGTAACGCGCCCGCGCAGAAGGCTTGGTCCATCGCCCAACTCAAGGCCGGCATTGCTCTCGCGAGTGAACTCCGGCGACATCACCATCATTCCCGATCCCAAGCCGCCAGGCGGCATGGTTTCAATTGACGCCGTTTCCAATAACTTCGTCGCGCCCTGGATCAAGGTGCTCGCGAAGTATTGGAAATGGATTCTGCTCGCCTTGTTGCTTCTGGTTCTGCTGGTGGTGGTGGTGGTCGGAGTTTTCGCAGGACCAGTGGCGGCATTGATTGTTCTTGTGGTGACGGCGGCAGCCGCAGCCGCCATCTGGCCCGCGATCAAGAAGCTTTTGCAGCAAGCGCAGGCTGCAGATGATTTAACCATCATAGGCATGACGCCGGCGGCCGTTGCGCAAGCGCCTCCAAACCCAACCTTCGTAGTTACCACGCCAGGAACAGCGCCTCCCGTCGGCGGCACAGGAGCCGACTCCGCGCAGGCCGTAGCTTTCCGCAGCGCCACAACTGACCTGTTTACGTATTTTCAGGCATTCCCTGTGGATCCGCCGCTCGCGCCGGCGCTTGATCTCGTAGCTATCAAGACCACTCTGCTGGCGCGCCTTGATCCGGTGGTTACCGTGCCAAAGCGCGTGCAGTCACTCATCTCGTTTTCAGCTAGCTTTTCCTGGCTTGCCGCCGATCCGTTGGAACAGATCATGGCAGCGCCGGAATTTCCTCAACCGATGTATGCACCACTGCGCGATCTCTCCGCCGATTACGTGTTGCCCGGCGTGGAACTTGTGCCCCCGGACACGCTGGGAATTCTGCTCGCGAACCATGCGTTCATTGAAGGGTACATGGTGGGTCTGAATCATGAAATGGCGCGCCAGCTTTTGTGGAATGATTACCCCACCGATCAGCGCGGCAGTTACTTCCGCCAGTTCTGGGATGTAAAGGCTTACGTCCCCCAAAAGGGCGATCCCAGCGATCCCGCGAAGTTGCGCGAGCTGCTGAAAGATATTCCCTTGATTCACACATGGCCCAAGCCGGTTCCGCTGGGCCAGCATCCCAACCGCACGGACATTGTTCAGAACAACGTAGTGCTCCTGGTGCGTGGCGAACTGTTTAAACGCTATCCCAACGCGATTGTCTACGCGGGCAAAGCCAAACGCGCCGTGGATGGCACGCGCGTGCTGGATGAGACGGACGAGCGTTATCCGATTTTCCGTGGCACGCTGCCCACTGACATCACGTTTCTGGGATTCAATCTGAGCCTCGATGATGCACGCGGCGGCACTCCACAATCTCCAGAAGGATTTTTCTTTGTCTTTCAGCAACAGCCTTCCGAGCCGCGATTTGGGCTTGAGCCGAATGAAGATACCACGCCCATCGCCCATTGGGCTGAGCTTGCATGGACTAATTTTGAAGTTGTTGACGGCGGCGCGCGCAGGGCCGCGAGTGCAGGCGGCGGAATTTTCAAGCTGCCCAATCTCGGCAACACCACGCGTGGACTGACCATCGCCAACAGCCCCTGGCGGCTTTCTTCTCAAGTGTTTTCACTTGTCTTGCAGAATGTAAAACTGCCGGACTTCCTTTCCTCGAAGTTAAAGCCGGTGAGAGTTACCATTCCACACGGCGGCGGAAATCCTGCGCTGCCGGACTACAGCCCGGACGATCCCAACAACGATTGGGGTGTAAACAGCGCCCAGACGGCCTACATTCTTTTGCGTCTGCCTTTTCGCATTCTGATTCACGCTGACCTGATGTTGCCACCACCATGAGCACACGACCAAACCCGAACATACCTGCTCCCCCGACTCCCGCTCCCGGACAGCCGCCGGTCGTGGTCGATCCTCACCAGCTCGACGCGGCCACTCCTGTTCTTTTTCTGCCGGTCAACATTGAAACCCGCTTCATGGATAACTCCGACGGCCGCCCTGAACTTTGGTTGCGGATTTATCCGGACCAGATTGCCATCAACTCCCATGAACCGGAACTTACGGACCAGGAGATTATCGACGGCAAAACTTACTGGGACGCGGTCTGGCGAGCGGGAAATCCGCCGCCCTCTGCCGACGCGGTAAAAGCTCCGTGGCGCGGTCTTGCTTCGCTGTATGGATCGCCGCGCGCAGCGTGGATCGTAAAGACCATGACGCCTTCGAACATGGCACTCCAGCCCGTGGCGCCCATGCCTGCGGGGACCGATCCCAATCCAAAACCGTTGTATCCCACGCCGCCAACGCGGCCTAGTTCGTGGAACAAACCGGCAATTGCTGATGCATTGCCTGACGCCTGGACAGTGGTGTTTGTCTCCGGAACCCAACAGGCGCAGTTTCGCGGCGGTCCCATTACGCCTGATCTAGCCGTAGGCATGACACCTGGCGCGGGCGCGCTGCCGCCAGGTCAGCCGGTTGATCCCGGGATGCAATGGCTGGTGGATTTCGATACCGCCGTCAAAGCCGGCATGGCTCTGAAAATCCCTCTGACAGCGGAGCAACGGGTCGCTGGCTTTGATCGCATTTTTGTGTACGGGTTGCGCACTCAAGGCGCTGCAGGAAATGACGCATTGTCCAGCCTACTGAATGCGCACCACTATACTGACGGTTTTTCGCTGGTGCCGCAGGGCGCTCCTACCAACAACACGCCCGATGCCGATTCAGCGTATTCGCGCAAAGATCTGGATTATGAAATCAGCTTCGCCGTGGAACGCAGCGCTCCGCTCACCCAGGACGCAAGCGCTGACGGCAACGCTTTTGCCAGTCTGGTCGGAATCGATCCCGCAACCATGGCGCACGTTGGCTCAGCCGACGGAACCGGAGAGCGCAATGGCCGTGACATGCTCACTGCGCTCTGGCCCGCGACGCTCGGTTATTTTTTCAGCCAGATGATGGCGGATGTCTTCACACCGCAACAAATTGAAGTCGCGCGCCAGTATGTGATTGCCAACGCCATCCCGCGCGGCCCTCTCCCTGCCTTGCGCGTAGGACGCACGCCGTATGGAGTTCTCCCGGTGACGTCGCTCCGCCGCTATCCGACAGAAGCGACATTTCTTGCGGGATCGTTTGAACCCGCACTGGTGAATTTTCTTTTGCGTCTTTGGCCAAGCTGGCTGGCAAGTTCATCGGGCGCGCCGCACATGCAGAACTCAGGCGATCCCGACGCGCAACTTGCGCAGGTGCTGGGCATGGACGCCAGTTCCATGACTTTCCGGGGACGGCAGGTTCTGGGAGATGATTTTCTCTGGAATTACATTACCTTCCAGGGCATACAGATTCCCACCATTAACCCCTGGTGGTTGCAGCATCTGGCTCGCGGACGAGCTTTGCTGGATTTTTTCAAATACAACGATTGGGACCCGCGCGTGATTCATCTGGGCCTGGCCCAGAATTCATTTCCCGTTCCGTTTCCCACTGTGCAGGCGGGACCGCTTTCTGAGACTGATCCGCTGAAAGCTGACGCCGATCTTGGCGGCGGCAAAAAAGGAAATTACATTCAGTGGCTGCGGCAAGCCTCGGCCAGCGACATTCAGGCAGAGAACTATCCCGGTCCCAAGCCCACAGCGTTGCTTTATAAAATTCTGCGACAGTCGGTGGTGCTCGACTATGCGAAGCTGGCGACCATCGCCGAGATCAGCGCCTCGCGCCTTCAGCTATCGCAAATACGGGAACCAGAAATCCTGGGCGTACAACCTCAGGCACAACCGCAGGCGCTTCCCAAAGTCAGCGTGTGGGAAGTGCTGGCGAGGCCTTCCATACCTAATCCGCAGCTCAGCTGGGCTGAATATCTGGTCAACCTTGATCCGCCGCCGCAGTCGCCATTCGCACAGCTTGCGGAGCTGCGCGCCTGCCTCGATCGTCTTGCTGCGCTTTCCACCGCCGAACTTGATCGCCTGCTGACGGAAACGCTGGATGCCTGCAGCCACCGGCTTGACGTGTGGGTCACCGCGGTTGCCACGTCGATTTTGAATCGTAAGCGCTCCGCTCAAGTCAACGGCGTCCATCTGGGATGCTTTGGCTGGGTGGAAGAAGTGCGTCCGGCGGCGCGCCGCCCCGCCGTTCAGGGCACTGAACTGGAAACCGTCCGCTTGCTGGATTCCCGGCGCGCGACCACGCTCAAACGCCAAATCAACTTGCCGGTCCCGGTGCAGCCGCTGCAGGATAACGGAGGTTTCATCTTCGCGCCGTCATTCGCTCAGGCATCTGTTGCCGCTGTACTTCGCAATGGCTACATGACGCACAAAGGAACCAGCCAGGAAGGATTGCTCTCCATTGATCTTTCTTCAGAGCGCGTGCGCAATGCGTTGCTTCTGCTGGAAGGCGTGCAGCAAGGCCAAAGTCTCAATGCTCTTCTCGGCTATCTTTTTGAAACGGGCCTGCACCAGTTGAATCTCGACAAATACGCGCAGCCCTTCCGTGATCGTTTCCCGATTGTCGCCAACAAGCTCACGCCATCCAGCGATCCTAGCGAGTCCGTGGCTGCTTCCAACGTAGTCGATGGCTTGGCTTTGCGAACGGCGTGGGACAACGGTCAACTCACTGCCGGAGGGAATTGGGGAACAGGGTTGCCATCTGCCGGCGCTGACCAGAATTCCGTCATCGGATTGCTCCGCACGATCGACGATTACGCGGATGCGCTCGCGGACCTCTCGATTTCGGAAGCGGTTTTTCAGATTATCCGCGGCAACTTCGGCCAGGCGGGTACGCTGATGGATGCTATCTCCAAAGGCGCGCGGCCGCCCAATCCTGAGGTGGTGAACACGCCGCGAGGCGGACTCGACCTGACCCATCGCTTGGGCGTGCTTTTTGCCGGCAATCCTTCGGTCAACGCGGCATGGAGTGGCGTGCCTATACATCCACGAGCAGCAGCCGAACCCTGGCTTGATGCATGGCTGGGCCAGCTTCTTCCTGATCCTGCAACGGTGATCTGCGACGTGAACTACCATGACGCCGGCGGAGATCGCATTCAGCAGATCTCGCTCTCCGACCTGAATGTTGGCCCTCTGGACGTGCTGGCCATGTCTGATGTGGGTCAAAATGCGCAAAAGGGAGAGCTTGAGAACAGAATCCTGCTGGCAGCAGCGCTTCCAGCGGATGCCACCAATGTACAAATTGATTTTCAACCGGCCGCGCCACCGCCCCATTCCATTTTCTTTCCTGACGCGTTCTTCCTCGCCAAGTCGCTCCGCACGCTGATCAGCTCCGCTCGCGCTCTCTCGCCCCAGGACATGACTGTCCCTGAGGTCACCGCTGCCAAAGCGGGAGGTGCGGTGACGGATGTCGAGCTTCGCGCCCGCGCGAAGAAAGCCGCAAAAGATTTGCAGACGGCGGTGACAAACCTGAACAACGCCGCCGGCGGCCTGCCCGGCGCGCCCAATCCGGTACGCAATGCGCTTCTGGCGTGCAGCTTCTTCGGCGTTGCCGGATCGATTCCTTACTCCAGCAGCGGCCCGGATCCGCGCCTGGCTGATCAGGCCGCTTCGGTCGCAAAGCTTTTGCAGGACCGCCTGGACAACGTTGCCAAGTCAAATATAAATATCGATACCACAACAAAGTCCGCCGATCTCATCACGGTGCTGACAACGGTATTCGGCAACGACTTTATCGTTCTGCCGCGCTTCACGCCTCCAGACATCACTTCACTGCAATCCGCGTTTGGTCAATCATCGGCGCTGATAGCTTCTGATCCACAGGCCCCGGCTCGCTGGCTGCTGCAACTGGCCCATGTTCGTCCTGGCATTTCGCGTTTGGATGCTGCGTTGTCACTGGCGCAACTGCTGGGCGCGCAGGAAGTGTCGCCGCCTGCGCTCCTGCTCGGACAGCTGCCCGAAGTAGCCGGTGACAAATGGCTGGGACTGGGCATTGATCCGGCGCACCCGCCCGCAAAAGGGCGAGTGGCATTCGCCTGTCTCACGCAGGGTGATCCGGTGAATCAAAACTCTTATGCCGGCCTGCTGATTGACGAATGGCCGGAAAGAATTCCCTCCACACAGGAAAATGCCGCGGTCGCTTTCCATTATGAAGAGCCCAAGGCACGAGCGCCGCAAGCTATGCTGCTGGCGGTCTGTCCAGATGACCGGAAAGTTTGGGACGACGATCTGGTCACCGGCATTCTGCAAGAAGCTCTCGAACTAACCAAGATCCGAACCGTTGATCTGGACAGCGTGCAGGAAGCCGGCCAGATTCTGCCCGCGCTTTATTTTGCGCTGAACTTGCAGGGCGCGACGGTCTCAACAAATTTTGCCACAGTCAAGGAGTTTTCCAGTGTCGCTAAGCTCATTCGCTAAAGAGGTCATCAGGATTCCGTCCATCACCACATGGACGAGGCTGGAGCCGCGGCCGCGCGAAGGATCCATGCAGCGCAGCCTGCAGGCCCAGGTGCGGGACCCGCTGTGGTTTTTGGCGCGCCAATGGCAAATCGGCGAGTTTCTGGGAGATGACGCGGGATCTCCGATCCAAGCTACCATGGGCGTGGAGCAGCGCAGCATCACCACGTATCGACCCGGACCCGACGATGCCAATACAACGGCCATCGATTCCACGCTGCCGGTGGAAGCCCACGTGGAGCGCGAAGCCGTGCTCTTGCAGATGCGCGGCTCCGTCCAATACGGACAGTACTTTGAAACGTTGATTCGTCAGGGAGGAATCGCCGGCCCGGATGCCGTGATTGCGGCATTCCGCCAGGCTTTTCCCATCGCTGCCAAACCTTCTGTCACAACGTACTCCAATAATGATTGCCTGCGGTTTCGCTCTATCGCTGCTGGCCGCGTGACCGATGGTGAAGCTCTTTACCAAACGTTGAATGCCATTGCTGCTGGGCAAACGCCGGCTATTCCTCTGCCTCCGGAAGCCGGTAATCCGGGAATGGACAAGGTGCTCTCTGATTTTGCCGCCTTCCGCAAGTCTCTCTTCACTGAGCCTACACAAGATACAGCCTGGCAATCGCAGCGATTGCAATACGACTTTGCTCTTGGGTCTCCTGTGCCGGAAGAAAACTTGCTCCTAAACGCGCCTGATTTTCCCGGCGGACATCTCGACTGGTACTCGTTCGATCTGCAAACAGCACAGGCAAATCCAGTTTCGTCCGCGAACCCGGCCCAGATCACGCCGGTAAGTTTTAACTTTCTTCCCAATCACGTGGTATTTCGCGGAATGCCGGATGCGCGATGGTGGAATTTTGAAGATGCCGTCACCGACTTCGGCCAGCTCGATGCCGACCATGTGGATTTGGCCAAGCTGTTGGTGATGGAGTTTGCGCTGGTTTACGGCAATGACTGGTTCTGGGTGCCAGTTCCCACTCCCATCGGTACTCTGGAGCGAGTTACTACGTTGCTGGTCACTGATACCTTTGGCGTTAGAACGTTGATCCGGCCTTCCGAGCAGACTCAGGTCAATCCCGGCGAAACGCCATGGTCGATGTTCAAGCTTTCAGGCAATGGGCGCCGTTCAGACTTCATTGCCATGGCTCCGACCCTGGGAGTAGTGGATGACGCCGATGCGCTGGAAGAAGTGCTCTTCCTTCGCGACGACCTTGCCGCAATGGCCTGGGCCGTAGAGCATCAGTTGCAGGGCGACCTGGATTCTCCTCTGGATGCCTATGAACTTTATTTGCAACGGATCAAAGCTGATCCTCCGCCACCTCCGCCGACGGCCGAGCTTGGCGGACCTAACCTTTATTACACGCTGGAAACTTCCGTGCCGGATAATTGGATTCCCATGGTCCCGGTAAAATCTCCACAGGACGAACTCTTTCTGCGTCGCGGGACCATGGAAATAGCCACCTCCACGGGCTTTGTGAATTTGAAGGCGCATGCCCTGATTTTGGAACCGCAGCATCCGTTCTTTGTGGCTGATCGCATCCTCTCTCGCGCTGGCGTCACGGTGGACCGTTATTTCCGCCGTACCCGCTCATCCGACGGAAGTACATTTGTATGGATGGCCCGTAAGTCCGGACCAGGTCGTGGTCCCGGCTGGTCAGGCCTGCGCTTTGACGTTGTTCGGGATATGGCGAAGGCCAAGACAGCCTAGATGGAAGAAAACAAACACGCTTTCCGAAGCAAGGGGCGTTATTCTGAAGTCGCCATATAATTAATGAAGCGATGAACCGAAGGATGCAGATTGTTATTTCCTCCCGGCCTCCTACAGGCCCGCCGGGAACATCTCCGCCTTTGAACTTTTGGCAGCGGTTCAAGCTGCTCATTTTCGGGATTGCCATGGCAGTAGCGGCGGTTGCGGTTCTGGTGGCTGCACTCATTTTCGGCTCAATACTGGCAGCTGTCCTTTGGATAGTCTTGGTGGCCGTGATCGTGGCCGTTATTGTCAAGGCAATGTTCAGGCGTGCGCGTTCTTGAAAATTAACATTGGGATGACCTACTTACTTGGTTCCATAAATATCCGGGACTGTTGAAAAACTCGGCCACCAACTCGAGTTTCCTTGTTGGTGGTGATCGTCGGAATTTACGAGTTGCCGCTTGGCACCCCATTGCGTGATCTAATCCTCAAGGCCGGCGGAGGAAGGCTGGCGATCAGGAGGTACACAGCCGGGAGCCTACACTAACTTATTGATTTCAGAGCCGTTAAAATGGTGGCCAGGGACGGAATCGTTCAGCATTACACGCCCTTCGGAATTCCCACCGGTGGCGTCCACTTGAATCCGCGCATGGAGATGACTGTCACATTGATGAGGGGCTCGAACTCGCGACCTCTGCCGTGACAGCGGCCCGGTTATAGGTTTTACAACAACTTACAAATACGCGGGGACTGCCAAAGTACGCGTGAGTCGTACAAGACGGTACAGTGTGTGGGTCGGAATGTGGGTTATCGCGGAAGAAAGATCTTCAAGCTACCGCTCTGCGCGGAAGCCTAATTTTGGCGCAATCCTGCCTGACTTAAACGGTCTCGATGCTAACGCTGTGTCGATGGGAGGATGCGAAAGCCCCAGAGATGCAGCGCATAGCAATCTCCCCAAATACTCGAGTTGCCATAAAAATACTTTAGAGAAAATTCCTGAAAGCACGTCCTCTTAGTGTGGTAGCCAAGACTTCTTGCCGGTCCAAAAATTCTCTTCCGGAGGCAGACAGCATGCGCGGCAGGCTAAGTGAGAGATTTCTTATAAATGCAGAGCTATGCCCAGAGGTTCTAAGTTTGTCTCTATCCTGGGCCTGTTCTATCAAAGGAGACAACAGCTCTGTTGACTAGCAATTAGCAGAGTGAGCTGGATCAAACTATCCGAAGAATCTAGAGATTGGCCAGTATGAACAAGCCACAATACGCGCTTCCTCCCGGCAGCAATAATGGAACAGGAGCTGTCTCATCCGCGGCTGCCTCTGCGGTTGAGCCAGCAATAAATGTTGATCCAGAAATAAATAATGATGCCGTTCCACGACTTGAGCGTAAAATCTCCCCTGACTTCTCTTCCATGGACATCAAGAACATCTCTTTGCGCAAGCTGCTAGAGTACTGCCTCCTGCAGGAAGAGGACGAGGACGCATGGCGCGAGTTCGACCAGAGAGTGCGGCCAACCATTCGCGGAGTAGTAGCTAGACGGCTGCGTTCCTGCCGCGTTAGCCAAACGAACGAGCTTGTGGGAGAAGTCACGCACGATACTTTCGTGAAGCTCTTTAATCATGACCGCAGGGCGCTGCGCAAAGACTGGGTGGATGATGTTTCCATTTTCAAATTCGTGAAGGTAGTAGGGCGGAGCGCGGTTGTAGACTGGCTGCGCAAGAACAAAATATTGAAGGACCCTGAAGAACTTGATGACCGTCAGGGATTTTGTTCAAGGCCAACGCTCGATACTGCTGAGGGAGAAATTTTCCGCAAGCAAGTGGACGAGTGCTTGAAGACGCTTGAATCCCACCCCAACTACAAGAGGGACCGCGCCATTTTCTGGCTGTTCTATCGTCAGGGGTATCGTGACAGCGAGATCGCGACGCTGGTAAAGGTTTCTCCCAAAACTGTGCAGAATATTTTGCAGAAGTACGTACGCGTGGTGAGACTTAAGTTGCGCAAGGACAAAGGGAAAGGTGCGCCCGGAGAATGAAGCATCAGAGTTTGCTTCGATGTGTGCGTCCTTACATTCAGGAGTTCGAAAGTGAATCACATAAGTCATTTGACGGACGATCAAATTGAACGCTACGTGCAACAGGACAACGACCTTTCCGGGAACGGGCCATTCGAGGCGCATCTCGCCAAATGCGAGCCTTGCCGCTCTCGCCTGCTGGAGGCGGAGAGAAACCGGCTTGGCCTCGTGAGTTCGAGAATGCGCAATGCGGGCCGTTCAGCCCACTGTCCCGAGGAAGACGACTTGCAGGCCTTTGCCGCCGGAGTAGGGCCGCCCTGGATTCTTGAACATGCGGCTGAGTGCGATTATTGCGCACCGCTGCTGCAGGAATATTTAGGAGCTATTGAGGAGGACCTTGAACCAGATCCCGAACCCAGCCCCTCTCGCCCTGCCGTGTCCGAAAAAAGCAAGGCTGGAGGCGATTCCATAGCCAACAAGATTCCTTCCGGGCTCAAAAAGATTTCTTCCGGGCTCAAAAAGGCCAGCGAAGGGTACCATTTACTGCCGGGATACGCCAAAGCGTTGGCCGGAACGGCGGGCGTATTGCTTGCGTGCATTCCCGTGGTCCCGACAGCTTGGAATGCGTACAACTTGAACCAGGCGGAGAAGGCGATTACGGCAGCCGCGCCGGAAGCTCCCTTGAAGATAAGGCTGGGCTGGGTCGCGCATCCTCACCCTACCGTGCTCAAGGATCCGATGAAGCCTCCTTCGCCAGTGGACAATCCGCTGCTGGCTCTCGCTGCCCAATTGGCTTCCAAGAACCAGACTTCGGCCGATCCACGGTGGCTCCGGTTGCGCGGCCGGGTGAAACTCATTCTCGGCGAATACGAGGATTCCGCCAAACTGCTGCAACAGGCCACCGAGATGGGATTGAATGATGATCCTGAGACGGAGATCGACCTTGCCGTCGCCAACTTTCAGCGCGACATCCAGCCAGCAGATTCTTCCAAAAAAATCCGCATCATTGTGCATGGGCCAGTGGTTACCGCTCCAGCACTTCCTTTGAATCCAGAACATAACCCCGCTTCAGCTGGCGACGGCGGAAGGAACTCAGTTTATCTGAGCGAGAGCCTTGAGTTGCTGGGGAGAGTCCTGAGAAATCCCAAGTTAACCCCAAACCAGCGCGCCACCGCGACATTCGATCTCGCCATGGTTTATCAACAAATGCAGCTCTGGGACGAGGCCATGCTCACCTGGGAAAAGTATCTCGAACTCGATCCTGCCGGCACATGGCATGACGATGCCCAGCGCAGTCTTGAAGAGGCAAAAAAGAAAATCCCCCCACCTAAACCTCAGGGCTATCGCTCGCCGGATTTTTTCCTGCAGCATTTTTCCGATCCCACAGTTCTTGCCAGCCTTGAGGAGTACGTAGATATTGCTTTGCGGGAATGGCTGCCTGAAATCGACAACCAACACGAGGCGTCTTTAGCTTTTGCCAAGCTCGGTCAGCTTATGTTCGATCAGCATGGCGATCCCTGGGTGCGCGATTTTTTGCTGGCACGGCACGGTCGCGACCAGCCCGCCCTGATTGCTCTGAGCAAAGCCGTCAGCAACAACAAAATCGGATGGTATGGCGAAGCCAGGCGTCAAGCCCAGGAAGCGGAAATTCTCTTTGCCGCAGTCCAGCATCGCCCGGGCCAATTGCGCGCCAGATTTGAAGCGGCGTATGCAGACCAGCGTCTTCTGCAGCAAAAAAACTGCCTCAAGAACGCCCGGGCACTCGATGAAAGCCTGTTGCACACGCAATACCAATGGCTGCGCGCCCAGATAGCAGTTGAACAGGCAGTCTGCCTGAATTTCAGCAATGGAGCGCAAGCCGCGCAGGAGCAGATTACAAAGGCCAGACAGATCGCCATCGTCGCCAACTTTCCGATCCTCATTCTCCGGGTGTTGGGCATGGATGCTTCGATCCATGTGGCGCGTGGCGATTGTGACGCAACCTGGAGCAAGGCCCAGGTTGGTTTGGCACAGTATTGGCAGAGCCCCGATTCTCCCTTGCGCCTGTATGACTTCTATTCCCAGCTGAAGTTGTGCCTAGCCAAAAAAAAACTCTGGTATGCGGCTGAGTTGCTCCAGCGGCGCATGGTCATGATTCTGGAACAAGAAATAGACCGTAAAGACGAAAACGCCGCTCTGGAAGTTACCGCACACCGTTCCCTGGAACAGATCCTGAAACAATTGGATGAAACTGACGAGGCGGCGGACGAAGCCAGGATAGCTCTCCAGCTTCTTAACAGGGTGGAACCTGACATCGTGGTGAAATACTCGAGCCAGATCAAATTCGAATTGGCAGACCTTCAGCTGGATCGTAACGACGAAGAAGCCGCCTGGGCCACAATTCGTGGGATAGAGGAAGAGGTGCGCAGGACGGGCAACGATTTGCTCCTCCTTACCTTCCTGAGAATACGGGGAGATGTCAACTTGAGAAGACATCTGCCTCTCGATGCCGAGATGGATTACCAGCAAGGCATCGAAATTGCCGAATCAGCCATGTTGGGAAACCAAACTGAGGAGCAGCGCCGCAACAGGATGGAAGAGAGCGGCGATCTTTATCGCGGACTGGTGCAGATTTACATCCAGCAGAAGCGTGACTGGGAGGCGCTGCAACTTTGGGAATGGTTCCAGACGCATGCCTTCGCCCAGTCCACCGAGCCGTTGGACTCAGACGGTTCTCCTAAGTGGGCTGCGATCGAGCAATCTGTGCTGAGCCAACCGCTTCCAACCGGGCCAGTGCCCCGGCTGGTGTATGTCTCCACCAGAGACAAGCTCCTGGTGTGGACGTTCGGGCCTTCCGGCGTCAAAACCGCAGCGCTACCGGTGAAGCGCGAAGAGCTGCAGCAAAAGATACGGGAGTACGTCGGCAAGATTGGGCGTGAGCAGCGGCCCGAGCTGCCCTTGCCGGCACCCGAAGCCGAAAGCAAAGAGCTGTTTGCCCTGGTGCTTCAGCCCGTGCTGGCCGGCTTGCCCGACCATGATCCTGCCGCCAATCCAGTGGTGGTCGATTTCGATCCTGCAATGAGCGGTCTTCCGGTTGAAGCTTTGATGAGCTCGGAAGGCTGGTATTTCGGCCAGCGCTATCCCGTAGTGTATTCCTCAGGTTTTATTCGGGAGAACCGATTGCGCAAGTATTCACAGCCGGTCAGTGGCCGAATCATCAACGCGCTGGGCAATAAAGCCGCAGTTGACAAGGTTAAAGAAGCTGTTCCAGGGGCCGTGGAACTCGATGCCGAGGTGCCGCCAGCGGAACTGGGGCAAAGCGAGAGCTTCATCTTTATTGGTCATGGCAAGTCCGGAGCTCTCCTCCTTGCGAACGGTAAGCCCCTGAAGGCGGAAGACTTCCCGCCGCAGTCGCTGGCCAATATGCAGCTGGCAGTGCTGATGGCATGCTCCAGTGGAGTTGCCAAGGAAGGGCTGCTGGATACGGGAGGCCTGATCCACGCCTTCCAGGCCGGAGGCACTCCCGCCGTGATTGCCAGCCAATGGAACATCGCGACCGACTTTACCGAGCAGTTCATGGATAGGTTCTTCAGCAACATGAAAAAGGGCGCCCCGCCAGCACAGGCGCTCTTTGAAGCCCGCCAGCAGTTGTTTCGGGCGAAATCCCACCCTTATTATTGGGCCGCTTTTACCATCTCCGGCCGCCCTTGAAATTGTTTTCAACTCCTGAGTAGGGAAATAAGACTTCGGTGCGTTCTTTTTCACAACAGGAGAAAGTCTTTTGCTCAGGAGAAACAAAAATGTTGAATAAACAATCTCTGGCCATTGTGGGAAGAGTAGCGGTGCTGGCCTTCTTCACCTTGCTTGCAGGATGCAGGCACAACACGCATATTGTCCGGCTCATTGTGCATGGACCGGTGATAACGGCGTCAACCAACGAGGGGACGACCATAGTGGTACCTGCAGTCGACTCTGGGGACCTGCAGCACTTTCTGGCTGCCGGCTATCCCAGCCTCGGAGAAGCGACGTCGACGCCGTGCGCCGCCGGCGCGTATGAATTCAGGCTGAAGGGAATCAAGCCAGCTGAAAAAAAGGCAGGCGTGAACGGCGATAATGGCGAAGTTATCGATCCAGCTTTTGACGCTATTACATTCACCAGACAGAACTGGAAGCCGTCGAAACAGCCCCAATTTATGAACATGCAGCTGCCAGCAGTGACGAGAATCGTCGCTCTTGGAGCACGATACCCAGTCCAATTTGCCTCCGGCGAGTCCGATTCCGTTCCTCTTACTCAAATGCTGGAATTTGAGGCGCGCGACCGCGACGACGTTCGCCTGGTGCGGACGTGCGGGTCAGAGAAGAAAGAATACGAAGCTCTAAGTTGCAACGAGATGCGAGCCAGATATGACAAGGCCTTCAAAGAAATTCCAGACGAGGGCAAGTCGAAGGAGTACATTGATTTTGTGCTGAAGTCATGCGCCGACGATGCGTCTTACCTGTTTGTAGGCATCGGAATTGATCCGAGATCAAAAGTTCCGCTTAGCGTCTCTGAACTCCATGGCCTCAACTTTTTCAACAGCAAGATCCTTCCCGAGATTTTTGGAGGATCAGACAATGTGCCAAAAGACAAAAGGCTAGTGGAGAAAGGCCATCTCACTCCGAACGGAGGCAGCGGTGGTGACAATCGCGGAGTTCGATTGATCAAAACGTCGTTTGACGGAGAGTATCCCCGATATGTGCCGGTTGCGATGATCGAAAATTGCACGTCTCCGGGCGGTTTCGTAAAGCCATAGCGGAACTGAAGCTAAGTAAGTTCCTTTCTTCGGAAGAGTACTATTATCTTCCAGTTTTCCCCAGCTACGGTGTAAAAGCTGGGGAAGACCAGAAAGGAAACAAGCTATAACCGTCGTGATCTACTGAAAGCAATGGCGGCATCGATACCTGTGCTGGCGACCAATGGATGCTCAGTGATGAACC
This sequence comes from Acidobacteriaceae bacterium, assembly GCA_027307045.1. GTDB lineage: Bacteria > Acidobacteriota > Terriglobia > Terriglobales > Acidobacteriaceae > Angelobacter. The sequence goes on along the minus strand of DAHUXR010000046.1, from coordinate 2,466 downwards.
GTCCAACTGATAGCACAATGTCAGCCAAGGCCCTGAACGTAATTTTTAGCGGACCAATGATCTTTTTAATGGAGACCCCGCAGCTTCGCGTGCTGGTGCCTAGAATCTCAGGGCACGAATACAATATTGACCACGCTGCCGCAGCCTCGGGAACATTCACACTGAGAGGCGCAGCAGGCGCGGCGGATGTCACGCAGATCCGTTATGACGTGCCGCAAGGGGCGGATGCGTTTCATCTCTCGAGAAGCCAGCTACATCTAGTCATGGACACACAAAAGCAACCGTTTTTCACCTTTCTCCTGCCTCTGCCCAATCGCATTGTCGCGCTCTCGGCCCGCGAAGCCGACATCGTCGACGCGTTTGGCAACCGCCGCATTGCAGTAATGCCCACAAGCTACGCTTTTGTCTATGATGTGAGCGGCACCGAGAAGCTGGCGCTAGAACCCAACCCCGGGTGGAAGGCCGCGAACAGCATCGTGCAAGGTAAGTTCACCAATTTGTTGATAACGGGAGAACTGCCAGGACAAGGTCTTGATCCTACTGGCCAGCATGCGCGTGCTGCTTTCAGCGAGATGACCAGCTTTTTCCCGGGCCTGCAATTGCAGTTCTTTGGTTCTGGACGGCAAGTGCAAAGCGGCACAGTGGAAGGACTGCCACCAGAGCTTGCGCACCCTCATTCTTCCGGAATACGGAATAGCAACACGGCAAAGCTTGTTCCAGCCGTGCTGAATTCTTCCACGGCCCACCCACGATTGATGCCGGCCCTGATGATCGAAAACTGCACCATGGGCGGCATCATCGTTACAAAACCCTAGTTACAAGCTTTGAAGAAATTTTGGCAGGCCTCCGCTTTGCGGAGGCCTTTTATGCGGCATAAACAATTGGGGCACTTACGAAGCCCACAAGGTTTCATCTTCACTATCCATCTCATCGACGGCTCGCAGCCGTGAGAATCGCTTCCAAAAAATAGGTCGCTTGCCGTCTTAGGGAAAATTATTTGTCCCGCGTTCTCTCTCACAAGTACACAAAGTTCTTAGCCCAGGGATAGAAAACGAACATTGAGTGTACGAACTATTGTGACCGGAGGAACAAGAAAGATGAGTAACGTGAGTTCAATAGAAAACACCATCAGCCGGTTGGCCGCGCAGGCCGATGCGGTGGGACGGCTGGCCCAGGATAGCGGCGCGTTTGCCGCGACCATAGCAGCCTTCGAGTCCAAAGATGCCAACGCCTTTCGTTGGGTTCTGGAGCGGCTGGAGATGCTGCCATACTGCGAGCTGATCTGCGAGTGGGTGCGGATCAAGCTCTGCGCGCTACGCTGTATAGAAATATGTCGTCCGCTGCCGGATAAAACGCCCAAGCCGCCCAGCCTGCAGCAATTTGCTCGCGCAGTTGCGGACTTGTCTGCAAAAGAAGAACCATTGCGCCGCCTGGTGGACGCAGTCGCTTGCGGCGATGGAAGCGCCTACCATGCCGTTCTGGAAGAGCTCAAGCTGACAGCGTTCTGCCAACTTTTCTGCCACTGGATCTGCGCCATCGGCTATCGCCGTATCTGCGAGGTCGTTTGCAGAGTGCAGCCGCCGATCTTCGTCGATCCGGTCAATGAAATCCGCGCAGCGGGCCGGGTGCTGGCTGAACTGGTTGACAATGACAAAGCGTTCAGTGCGATTGAAAAAGCTGCCGTCGTGGGCAACTGCGAAGTATTGCGGTCCGTGATCACCCAGGCCGGCTTCATCCGCGGGTGCGAGGTCATCTGCCGCCTGATTTGCACGTACCGGTGTGTGCGTGTCTGCCGCGAATTTTGCGAGGTGTTTCCCATCGCAGTCCTGCGGGGTGCTCTGGCCATCGAAGAGGCGCAGCACTTCGCCCTGGCGGCCCGGCAATTGGCCGGCCATCCGCGCGCATTGTATGACCTGGTGAATGCGGTGCAGACCGGCAATGTGGAGGCGTACCGCGAGATCGTCGCCCGCTTCGGCTTTGGTCCTTACTGCTGGCAGGTCTGCTCCTGGATCTGCACGGTTTCGTGCCACGAATTCTGCTTCTGCGTCTGCCCGCCGCCAGGCACACATCCCTGGTTCACGACCGTGGGGTATTTCGACATTACTGCCGATATAGATCCCGCAAGCGGCAAGACGAACAAGGGCCTGCCATTCGCTTCGCTGGCCCCCACGAAAGGCGGTCCGCACTTCGCCTTCTTTGGAGCGTTGCAACTGGGCGGGTTCTGCCCGTACGATTCTCCCACCGCGCCGGGAACGCCCATGAAATATCGCTTCCTGTATAACAGCGGCGCCGGCGCCCAACCCATCACCGCGAACCTCATCAGCCCCGTCAAGGCAGGCGATCGGCAAATCCCGTGGCCGAAGAAGGATTCCGGAGGCAAAGCTATCGCGGCCACTGAGATGGTCTTTCAGGACGTGATTATCCAATCGAAGCCGATTCCGCCCGATCCGGTTCCGCCCGCGCCCG